>CAZMQE010000097.1:0-8596 GCA_964568115.1 uncultured Anaerolinea sp. | reverse complement strand
TGCGGATCATTGTCAAAGATACGGGTGTGGGAATCGCAGCCGAAGATCTCCCCTTTATTTTTGATCGCTTCTGGCGCGGGGATAAATCGCGCAGCGAAAGAACGCACAGCGGGCTTGGACTGGCGATCACCAAACAACTCATCCACGCCCACGGTGGAACGATTGAAGTACAAAGCGCGCCAGATCAAGGCACGACTTTTATCATCGAGTTATAAAAAGTAAACGCGAGATGTTGCAGATTAATAATTAAATCGAACAATCCCGTTTTGAACCACTGAGACACAGAGACATTGAGAAATTCTTTTAAAAACTCCGTGCCTTAGTGACTCCGTGGTTAGGCTCTGGCGTTTTCAACAAGCGCTTATTGCTCAATTACTTTGGCAAGTTGCAAAATCTCGCGCTACGTTATAAGAAAAAAAATCCCGAAGTCTTTCGACTTCGGGATTTTCGTTTATGCAGGCTGACTGGCTTTCGCAACTGCGTCTTCCAGCATTTTGGTCGTGAGTGATTTCGGGCGTTCGATGGGCCAGCCGAGAGCGCGTGCCCACACGTAGTTGGCAGTCACGCCGAGGGCGCGACCGACACCGAACAACACGGTGTAGAAATCGAAATCGCGGACGCCGTAGTAGTATTGCAGTGTGCCGCTGATGGCGTCAACGTTCGGGGCGGGGTTCTTGGCTTTGCCCTGTTCCTTGAGAACCGCAGGCACCACATCGAAGACCATGTCCGCGAGACGGATGAGGTCGTCATCGGGGAAGCGTTTCTTGGCAAATTCCATTTGGGCAGTGAAGCGTGGATCAGGCACACGCAGAACAGCGTGACCGTAACCGGGGATCACATGTCCGCCGTTGAGGGTGTCCCATGAGAATTTATACAATTCATCACGCGAAGGAACGCCGCCAAATTTGGTTTTGACATCGATCAACCAACCGAGACATTCTTGATTCGCCAAGCCATGCAGCGGACCGGCAAGCGCGTTCAGCGAGGCTGAGAAGGAGTAGAAAGCATCAGATAATGTGGAACCAGCCAAATGCATGGCATGTGCCGAAGCATTTCCAGATTCGTGATCGGAGTGCAGGATGAAGTACAGGCGGGCAAGTTCGGCATAGCCTTTTTTGTCCGACACTTTCATCATGCGCGAGAAGTTCATGCCGTAATCCTGCTTGGCATTGAACTTCGGTTTCTTGGTCTCGCCGAAATATTTCATGCGATAAATATACGCGGCGATCAAGGGGAGCTTGGCAGTCAGGTTCAGGCTGTCTTCCAAAGCGGCTTCCCAATAGGCATCTTTCTTCATGCTGTGATATTTGCTCGCAAACACGGAACCGTTTTGCAAAGCCAACACAGCCTGCGAGAAGAGCGTCATCGGGTGCGTTTCTTTCGGCATGGATTTGAGCATCTTGAAAACGTAGTCGGGCACATCGGCGCGCTTCGCCCATTCAGCTTCCACTTCCATGGCTTGTTCTTTGGTCGGCACTTCGCCGATCATCAACAGATAATACAAACCACCCACCAAAGGCATCTTTCCGCCGCGGGCTTTGGGTAATTTCTTCAACACTTCAGGGATGGACATACCACGGAAGCGAATGCCCTCAGCCGGGTCAACAAAAGAGACATCGGTCAATAAGGACTTGATGTCGCGCATACCACCGACGATCTGTCCCACAGTGACATGGTCCACGACTACATCGGCATGCTCTTTGGCAAGCGACTTCATGCGTTCGCGCCAGGCGGGTAACTGAGCAGAAATCTTTTCATGTAATATCATTGGAAACTCTCCTTTGAATAATCTTTATAAAGTCAAAGGTCGAACAGCCTGGGTTGGTTGTTCGACCTTGAACATTTTTTGTTTACAGCTTGACGAGGCTCTTCAGCGCATCGTGGGTCTCTTTGACTGACGCCGCCGATTTTTCAAACATCGCTTTTTCTTCATCATCGAATTTGTATTCAATGATCTTTTCCATGCCATTGCGTCCCAACATGACGGGCACGCCAAAGTACATGTCGTTCAAACCATATTCTCCATTCATATATGCCGCACAGGGCACGATCAACTTCTTATTCTTGAGGATCGCTTCTGCCATTTGCACACAAGCCGCAGAGGGCGCATAGAACGCCGAGCCGGTCTTCAACAAATTGACGATCTCGCCGCCGCCCTTGCGGGTGCGGTTGACGATCGCTTCCAATTTATCGGCGGGCAGATAATCGCGCAGCGGAATGCCAGCGATATTGGAATGGCGGGTCAGCGGAACCATCTCATCGCCGTGTCCACCCAATACATAGCAATCAATGTTCTCAACGCTGACACCGGTTTCCAAGGCAACGAAGGCACGCATGCGGGCTGAGTCCAAAATGCCAGCCTGACCGATGACACGTTCGCGCGGCAGACCAGTCACCTTCATGGTGAGATACGCCATCGTGTCCAACGGGTTGGTCAGCACAATGTAGATCGCATCTGGCGAATATTTCAAAGTCTCGGTGGCAGCTTTGCCAACGATCTCGGCATTCGTCTTCAACAGGTCATCACGGCTCATACCTGGCTTGCGCGGCAGACCAGCGGTGATAATGATAATGTCCGAACCTTTGGTGGCGGCGTAATCGTTCGAGCCGACCACATTTACATCCTTGGCAATAATCGGCATCGCCTGCAACAGATCAAGCGCCTTGCCTTGCGGCATACCTTCCACAATATCTACCAGAACCAGATCAGCCAACTCACGTTCAGCCAGCCAGTGTGTAGCGGTGGCGCCGGTCATGCCTGCGCCGATGATGGAAATTTTATTCATGGATCCTCCAAAAATTCGGTATTTATAAATTTTATCCGAAAAATACGGGCATATAAGTACAATTTGTCATTTATTTTAAGTGACTGATAAACAAGAAAACGGGCTTCCGAAACCCCGGAAGCCCGTTCCGACTCTTTCTAACCCTATTCTGATTCTGCTTCGAGGAAGCGTGTCGCCTGAATGGCTGCCGCAGCGCCCATCCCCGCCGAGGTGACCACCTGCCGAAAATGCGGATCCGCCGCCTCCCCTGCTGCAAACACACCCGGCACACTCGTTTCCATTTTATCGTTGACGATGATATAGCCGAGATCGCTCATGTTCAGTTTGCCTACGAACATCTGCGTGTTCGGGATGTGACCAATGAAAATGAACAAGCCGTCGGCTTCCAGGATCGTCTCGTCACCGGTCTTCACGTTCTTGAGCTTCAAGGCTTCCATCTTATCCTTGCCAACCACTTCAGTGACAACAGTGTTCAAGACAAAGTTGATCTTGGGATGTTCCATGGCACGCTTCTGCAAGATCGCACCCGCACGCAATTCCTCACGCCGGTGAATGATCGTCACTGAGCTGGCGTAACGCGTGATGAACAAGGCTTCCTCCAGCGCGCTATCACCGCCGCCCACGACAACGACTTTCTTATCCTTGAAGAACCAGCCATCACAGGTGGCGCAATAGGAAACACCGCGCCCCGTCAACTCCACTTCACCGGGGATGTTGAGATGGGTGGGGCTGGCGCCCGTGCCGACGATCAAAGTATCCGCAAGGTATTCACCGCTATCGGTCGTGATCTTGAACGGGCGCTGGGACAAATCCACTTCATTCGCCAGATCAAACTCCGTCACCGCGCCAAAATGCTCTGCCTGCTTTTGGAACAACTCACCCAATTGCGCCCCACCCACACCCTCAGGGAAACCGGGATAATTCTCGATCGTGTATGTCAACGCCGCCTGACCGCCCAACTGCATACCCGTCAACACGACAGGTTGAAGTTCTGCACGTGCAGCATACAAAGCCGCGGCATATCCCGCCGGTCCTGACCCTAAGACTAACATCTTTACATGTTTTGCATTTTCGTTCGAAGCCATGATTGATCTAATTTCCTCGCTTGAGAATTCTTTCTACAATCAAGACAACTTGTCTTGATTGTTCATTACTCAAAATTTTATCAGCGAAAGGTATTCACAAGGTTTCAATTTAGTAAGATTCTAATTAACGCGATTATTCCTGCACGCGTTCGATCCGAGCGCCCAATGCGCGCAATTTTCCATCTACGTCGTGATAGCCGCGCTCGATCTGACCAATATTCCGAATCGTGGATTTGCCCTTCGCTGCCAGCGCCGCGATCAACATGGACATACCCGCACGAATATCCGGGCTTTCCAGCTTCTCACCATAGAGTTGGTTCGGTCCCTGGATCAAACAGCGATATGGATCACACAAAATCACTTTGGCGCCCATGCCCACCAATTTATCGGTAAAGTACATACGCCCCGAGAACATCCAATCATGGAACATGATGGAACCAGTCGCTTGAGTTGCTACAGTGATCGCGATACTGATCAAATCCGTGGGAAAGGCGGGCCATACGTTGGTTTTGATCTCGGGGATCGCGCCATCCAAATCAGGGATCACTTTCATTTCTTGATTGGCAGGGACGATCAGATCATCGCCATCCACCTGCCACCGCACCCCCATGCGCTCGAAGATATGCGCGATCATTTGCAGGTTCTTGACTCCGGCATTTTTCACGCGGACTGCGCCATGGGTCACTGCAGCTGCACCTACATAACTCATCACTTCCAAATAATCAGGTCCAATTGTGAATTCGCCGCCGTGCAATTTTTGTACGCCTTGAATATGCAGGGTGTTCGAACCGATCTCTTCGATCCGGGCGCCGAGTCCATTGAGAAAATGGCACAGATCTTGTACATGGGGTTCCGAGGCAGCATTGCGCAAGACAGTCTCACCATTGGCTCTCACCGCGGCCATGATGGCATTTTCAGTTGCGGTGACACTGGCTTCGTCTAGAAGAATATCCGCGCCATGCAAGCCATTAGCATTGAATGTGAAACCGCGGTCATACTCTACTTCTGTACCCAAGGCACGTAGCGCGAGGATATGTGTATCTAATCTGCGCCGCCCGATCACGTCACCGCCGGGTGGTGATAACTTAAACTTACCGATCCGTGCCGCCATGGGACCCGCCAATAAAATAGAAGCGCGAATACGGCGGCAAAGGTCTGGGTCCAAGTCCGCAGGCTCCAGGTCCCGAGAAGTGATGCGCCACGAAGTGGCATCCAAATCTTCAACCTGAGAACCCAGGCTTTCGATAAGCTGTCGCATCACAGCCACATCCTTGATCTGGGGCAGGTTCCTTAAAATGATGGGCTCGTCTGTCAATAGGCAGGCAGCAATCAGCGGAAGTGCCGCATTTTTGTTTCCACCGGGGGTTACATCGCCTTGTAATGGAACCCCGCCTTCGATCACAAATTTTTCCATAGTTCTCTCCAGGGGAATATCGCCGAGATTGTAAGACAGATTGAACACTTCGGCAAGAAGAACACTGGCACCTTTGGCAAGCTCAGCACAGACGCTTCGGCACAATAAGTGAAAAATGGACCGACATTACAGTTGACTTACACGGAATTACAAGCAAACAATAGCGTCTCCTTTGGACTATAATAATGGAGATGAATATTAGCTTTATTTTCCCCATTTTTCTGGGTTGGCTTGCCGGGTATTTCGTGAATTATGCATCAGATGTTCTGCCGCACACCCGCCGCTTTAGTCAACCTGTTTGCTCTCACTGCCAGACCCCTTATTCATGGGCAGATTACTTGACTCTGCGCACGTGCCGTTCCTGCGGAAAAGGACGCAGCTTACGGACCTGGCTGGTGCAAATTCTGGCAGTCGCTTCATTTACGTACTTCTGGCTGTCTCCGTCCAAAGTGCTTGGATTCTCACTGGGAGCGCTCGTTCTCATTTATTTTGGAATCATCACTGTCATTGACCTCGAGCACCGCCTGATCCTGCACCCGACTAGTCTTGTCGGTGCAGTATTGGGTTTATTCGTTGGCACATCCATTTACAGTCGTTCAAGTGGAGTTCTCAGCGGGGTAGGCTCATCTCTGCTAGGCGGTTTAATCGGGTTTGGAGTAATGTACCTTCTGTATCAAGTTGGCGGACTTGTTGCCCGCCTGCGTGCCAGAAAAATGCAAGCCGCAGGTCAGGTTGACGATGAAGAAGAGGCGCTTGGCGGCGGAGATGTATACCTGCTTGGTGTGCTGGGATTAATGCTTGGCAAAGACTTCATTTTAAATGCCCTTGTTATGGGAGTCTTATTTGGCGGTGTAGTTAGCCTTCTTCTTATCATCGCACTGCTTGTCCGGCGTCGCTATTCAAATGATGCCCTGATGACCTTTATCCCTTACGGACCTTATTTTATTATTGCCGCATTCTACATACTGTTTTTCTGATTTGCAAAAGTGTCGGGAGTAGGTTAGTACGAATGTCGCATTGGACTAAACAAGTTGACCGGTAAACTAAAGATAGATTTATTAGAGAATAGGATTTGTACCCATGAAATTAAAGAAACTCAATTCCCCAAAAAGCAGGGCGCAAGCCATGGTGGAATTCGCCATTGTTTTGCCCGTACTCCTTGCCTTGTTATACGGTATTCTCGAAGCCGGACGATTAATATTTCTATACTCCACTGTTGTCAACGCCAGCCGGCAGGCAGTGCGCTGGGGCTCAGCCTCTGGCCCAGGTACCGGAACCGGAAACGCCAACGAAAAGCGCTATCAGGATTGTGACGGGATTCGTGCCGTTGCACAAAAGGCCGGCTTCCTGGGGACATTCGATACAATTACAATCGACAATGACTCTGGACCTGGCACCACATCATATAACGCAAGTCACGTTGGAGCACCTTTTTGTGCAGTAGGCGCAACAACTGATAGCACTTTTGCTCCTACAGATAATACCAAACGAATTACCGTTACGGTCACAGAGCAATTTACGCCGATCGTTCCAAAGCTGGTGCCGTTTATAGCTAGACCAGTTAGCGCCACCAGCTCACGGTCTGTCATCGTGAAAGTGACCATTACCGTAACGAAGCCAGCCCCCGTATTAACTGCGACCACTACCCTGATCACCAGCGATCTCCCCGACCCATCCTCAGTGGGACAAGCAGTGCCAGTCACTGTCACTGTCTCTGGCGGAGCAACGCCCACCGGCACAGTAGTAATCGATGGCGCGGATACCAATTGTACGATCACACTCTCTGGCGGCACTGGCACTTGTAATGTAGTGTTCGCATCGGGCGGCGCTAAAGTGCTCACTGCCTACTACAATGGGGACGCCACACATGCTGTGAGCAATGATACGGAAAACCATAAGGTTCTGTTTCCAGCAACCGTTGTAATTAACTCCCACAGCCCTGACCCATCCACCACAGGTCAGTCGGTAAATGTAATCGTCACTGTTAGTAGCAGCTTGGCTATACCCAACGGACAAACGGTAGCGATCACAGGCGCGGATACGAATTGTATAGTTACCCTCACCAATGGTACAGGGAATTGCAACGTGGTATTCACCTCGGTAGGCGAAAAAACGCTGGTTGCCACCTATGCTGGAGATGCCGACCACTCGGGCAGCAGCGCCAACGATATTCACGATGTGCTTGTGAATCAAGATACTGTGACCCGCATTACCAGCCACACACCTGATCCATCAATCATGGGCGGATCTGTTATCGTTTCTGTAAGAGTTAAAGGCTTAACCACACCGACAGGCACGGTCAACATCACCGGAGCGGATACAAATTGCTCGATCACTCTCGCCGGCGGCGTTGGCAGTTGTACGGTGATATTTAACACACCTGGCGTAAAAACCATTTCCGCCGCCTATGCAGGTGATGGCACCCATACTAGCAGCAGTCGCAATGCAACACATACCGTGAATTTGCAGCCCACGATCACAACCATCACCACCCATACACCCGATCCATCTATACCGAACCAATCTGTAGCTGTCACAGTTACCGTGACTGGCGGGTCAACTGCCCCCACCGGCACAATTTCAATCACTGGCGCAAATACAAATTGTACAATTACCCTGCCTGCCACAAGTTGTAATGTAATCTTCAGCGCAGCTGGCACAAAAACACTGTCTGCGGTTTACAACGGAGACAGCACGCACGCCACCAGCAACACCACTGCCACCCATACTGTCAATGCCATTGTTGTAACGCCCGTACCCAGTTGCAACTCTGTGACGCATGGCGCCATTATTGTAGCCGGCAATACAATGACCATGACAATTACCAACCCTTACGTCTTCCCACTAACCACGGGACCTGGAACAGTAACCTGGAATGATGATAAAGGGCACCTGACAGGAACTGACAAAACATTAAGCCTCCAAAGTATCACCGTTGCAAGTACAAGCGTCTGGACAGGAAGCTCCAGTAATGTTTCAACGATTCCCTTCACTACCCCAGTAGTGATACCAGCCAATAGTACAGTTACAATTACTTTCACTTTCCACCAATCTTACGACAACCTGGATGGAACGGAAAAAATTTATATCAACCTTACCACCCCAGGTTGTGAAGCCAACCCAATTCAATCTTGATGAATTCGATTACCAAATAAAACCTGCAACTAAACTGAAAAGAGTAGTTATGAATAAAATCAAAAATGAACGCGGTCAAAGCCTTGTTGAATTGGCGATCAGCCTTGTACTCCTTCTCTTGCTCATCTCTGGGATAGTAGAATTTGGCATGGCGTTCTTTCAATTCATACAACTGC
>CAZMQE010000096.1:0-10216 GCA_964568115.1 uncultured Anaerolinea sp. | reverse complement strand
TAGAGCGACAGGCGCTTGAACTTGCTGCTGAATCAAACTGGCTTTTTGATCAAATTGGAATTCGGCAAGGTTGGCGCGTCGTAGAAATTGGCTGCGGACCACGGGGCTGCCTTGAACTGCTCTCTGAACGTGTTGGCATCAACGGCAAAGTAGTCGGTGTCGAACGAAGCGCTGAGCAGGTGGAGCGCGCTCGAAAGTTCGTTGCCGACAACCATTTGACCAACACGGATGTTCTGTGTATCGATGCTCGCGAAACTGGTCTTCCCGATGCATCGTTCGACCTCGCAACCGCACGCCTGGTTCTGGTCAATGTACCAAAGCCGGAGTCGCTCGTGAAAGAAATGGTTCGGTTGGTCCGGCCGGGTGGCGCGATCGCCTTACACGAGCCAGATGCTACCGCACAACGCTACGATCCCCCTCTGCCTGCCCAGGCACGTCTTCTACAACTACTCAATACCTACGCAGAACTGAATGATATCGACAGGACAATCGGTCTTAAGCTACCACGCATGCTGAGAGAAGCTGGGGTGGTCGACGTGCATGTACATCCATTCGTGCACGCCTATCCGCTGGGGCACGGACGACGCATGCTGTTGCTCGAATTTGTAGAGAACGCGCGTAGTCGCATTTTGGAAAAGAACCTGATCGGAGAAACCGAACTGAACGAATTGACTGCCGCTTTGAAAAATCACCTGGAAGATCCTGCAACGCTGGTGCTTTCATCTGTTTTCATTCAAGCTTGGGGGCGCATTCCGAATTAACAAAGCACACCGCCTAACACAGCGCACACCCGACTGGTGGGAGTCGGCGCGTTTTCAGGTGTTTATGTGGCTTGAAGTTGGCTCCGTCAAAATAGCGTTATCTCGTCCCACCCACCCGCAGGTAACGCAAACCGTTAACCAGCTTCTTCATCCATAGCAATTGTGTACTGTCACCGCCCCTCGTGAGTCAGTGCTTCGTTTACCCATGCTTCTTGAATATGCTGAACTGATACTTCAAAAAAAGAAGTTGAAATATGAGGAGAGAAGGATGAAGACAACAATGCTTCCAGAGAAATCCGATAGAAAATCGCCAGCAGGTGCAGATATTCGCATCCTCATGGAAGGCAAAATGGGCGGCATGATCCATAGTACAGTTCCTCCGCATCAAATAAATAAAGCGACCGTTCACGCAACAGTGAGTGAGTTCTGGTATGTGCTGGAGGGGCATGGTGAGATTTGGAGAGATGACGGCAAAGAGAGCGGCGTCACCGTTCTTGTTCCAGGCATATCAATCGATATTCCAGTAGGAACAGCATTTCAATACCGAAATGTTTCAGATGTAGAACTGAAATTCATTTGCGTCACCATGCCTCCTTGGCCAGGCGCATCAGAGGCTGCCTATGTCAAAGGTATATGGCAACCTACGATTTGAGCGTTGTTAATTACATGCTTGGAAGCGAATAATAGGGAAAAGATGGTTAACACAGCGTCCGCGAAGATCATCGGGTAATGCACTGGACGCTGGGGGCTTGCAGCACGTTTCGCACAAACCTTTTCTGGCTTCGAGTTTTTTCTGTTCTCAAGCAAAGCCCACGCTTGCCACAATCCGTTCGGCACTGTATTGGTTATAGGTGGTTCGTATGTGATCATTGACCTTCACAAAATATCCAATCACAAGCAATAACGACATGGTAAACTGGCATTTCTGCATAGCAGCCAAACATTCCAGCCGGAGATGCCAGTGACAACCGAACCTCCTAACCATCGCATACAACAAGCACAATTCAATTCAAAAACAATTCATCCCAATGCAGGCTTACGCCGCCGGGAGACGAAGATCGGGGTTTTGTTCCTATCCCCGTGGATTTTGGGGTTCCTGCTGCTCAAGCTATTGCCCATCTTATATACGCTTGGCTATTCGTTTACCGACTACAATATCTTAAGCCTGCGCAAGGCAACTTTCGTCGGTCTGGAAAACTATATCCATTTTGCGACCGATCTCAATGCCTGGTCTGCTCTGGTCGGGTCATTGGGATACTTTCTCACCACCGTACCACTGGAACTGGTGGTGGCGTTGGGTCTGGCAGCCATACTTTCGAGTCAAAGGGTGCTCCTAAAACCTGTTTGGCGTTTGGTGATCTTCATACCTAGCATCATCCCTGCAGCCGCCATTTATTCCATCTGGCTTGGGTTTATCAACCCAACCTCAGGCTGGCTGAGTCGTCTGATCCTGACGCCGTTGGGGTTTCCACCATTTGTCGAGGGAAGTGGGGGTGTCCCCTTCCTCGGCACGATTATGGCACTTTGGAGCATCGGTCCAGGCTTCCTAATTATGTACGGAGCCATGTTAAGTATTCCCAATGAGCTATATGAAGCGGCTCGGATAGACGGTGCCGGTCCGTTGATGCGTTTTCTTAACATCACACTGCCGATACTCTCCCCGGCGATCTTCTTCAGCTTAGTTATCAACCTGACGAGTGCCTTCGGCGGTTCGATGTTGCTGGACCGCGGCTATGTATATTCGCAGAGTCTCTCTCCCATGGATGGCTACATTAATTTGATCATGTTTTCATATAGAGAAATGGGCTATGCGTCGGCGCTAGCCTGGGTGATGTTTAGCGTCACGATGACGATCACGATCGTACTTTTCCGATCAGCCAAACGCTGGGTATATTTCCCCGAGGAGAGCAGTCATGAAAATTTTTAAGGGGAAAAACAACCTGGGCGAGTCTACACTGACACTACGGTTGTGGCATTTTACCGGGTCAGCCATCCTGAATCTGATAATCCTCATTTTACTAACCGCCTACCTGGCGCCGTTATCCTATATGTTTGCCACCTCCCTCAAATCTCCGGAGCAAGTCTCAGCCGGAGTGATGGCTCCGTTATATCCAGCCGCCTATCTTACATATACCTATCAGGGCGAAGAGCATCCAATCATGGAGGTGCCTACTGCAAACGGCATACAAGAATGGGCATTGGTCAATAAATATCGTACATACTCGGAATTCATCAATCCACAAAACCCGGACAGCGGGCTAATCCATTGGAGCGGAAACTGGCGCATACTAAAGCAGGCATACGTTTTTAACCTTACTTTCGAGGCTTTTAAGCAATGGCAACAAGCCAACCTGCCGCAGGGGTTGTTAAATACGCTGATCGTGATCGGAGTCAGCGAGATCGGTGTGCTGGCTACCTCGATTGCGGTCGCCTATGGATTCTCACGCTTTCGCATTCCGGGAGGGAAGTGGCTATTTTTTATGCTGATTGCCACGATCATGATTCCAGATAATATTACACTGCTCCCAACCTATCTTATGTATAGCAAGTTCCTCCGTGTCTGGTTACCGCAGCAGTCTTTTTTACAGCTTCCCTTTTCGGTTCCCTGGAACTGGCTGCCATTGATAGCACCGCATTTTTTCAGCAGCGCCATCTTCGTCTTCCTGTTGCGCCAAAACTTCCTGAGCATCCCGCGTGACTTGGACGAGGCAGCCATGCTGGATGGCGCTGGTCCACTCCGCATCCTGATCCAAATCATCCTGCCGCAAAGCGTCCCAGTGGTCACAACCGTAGCCATGCTGCACTTCTTTTACATCTGGAATGAGTTTCGCATTTCCAGCTTGTATTTGGGAATCAACACAGACCTTTGGCTGCTCGCGCCCCGCCTGCAACGCAGCGGCACAACGTCACTCCTCAGTCCCGAACCTGGCATACAAGCTGGTGCCCTGGTCTTAATGATTGTGCCTGTGCTCGTCTTGCTGGCATTCCAGCGCTTCTTTATGAACGATATGGTTGTTACGGGCCAGGAGAAATAATCCATGAACAAACGAATCTTCCGCAATCTTGTTTTGCTCTGGCTGGCTTGGGTGCTGACCGTGATCGGATTCCAGGCGCTGACCGGTGCCCGCTTCCAGCCGCAATGGCCAGATCAACTGATTTGGTTTCCAGAATTAGGAGATCCCACTGACCCTAAAGAGGTGATCAATTATCGTCAGGTAGGTCACCCTTACATGAATGAACCATTCATGAACAACCAAGTGTCGTGGGATTCGGAAAATTACATCGGAATATCCATTGGCGGCTACGATGATCCCTGTATAACAGTCGCATATGAATCCGTATATAAGCTTGGAGGTACGATCGTGCCCTGTATGGACACAGTCGATCGGGGGAACGAGCAGCCCATCCGTCTCAGCTATGCCTTTTTCCCCTTTTACCCGATCTTGATTCACCTGTTTGCGATTCCGCTCAGTCTGCTACAACTCAACCCGATTGCCACTGCCACGCTGGCTGGGGTGATCATCTCTGCATTGGGTCTCCTGGCAGCCATGCTGGCGATGTATGACCTGACCTACGAGGCGCTCGGTGAAGATGGCGCTATGCGGGCAGTGTTCTACTTATTGATCTTCCCAACCAGTTTCTTTTTTGTGCAAGTCTACTCGGAAGGGCTTTTTGTGGGGTTGGCTTTTTCCTGCCTGGCAATGCTTAAGCGCAAACGTCTGGTGCTTGCCGCTCTGCTAGCGGGAACAGCCACCATGACGCGCGCAGTGGGAATCATGTTAGTGATCCCAATGGCAATTACGTGGATTCGTACGCACGAATGGTATGATCTCGACTTGGAGTGGGACCAGCTCTATTTCAAGCGTCCACCCTGGCGTCCCATTTGGCACGCGCTACTGGCATTTACGCCACTGATCGTTTACTTGATCTGGAAGTCTTCATATTATGGCGCGATGTTCAATTACGTTCAGACCCTTTACTTTTTTCGCGCCCCGCTGGATCTTGCCAAAGGCTTTTCAGCCTGGGCATTCACCTTGTACACTGTGGTCTACGGGCATGCGATAGGCCGACCCGATTTGCTTCCGCCTGGAGGATTCAGAGCCCATTACTCCATCGAGCTTGTCTGCTCGGCAATCGGATTCATCACCATCCTGCGTGGACTAAAGACCGACCCTGAATTGGCTTGGTTCAGCCTGGCGGCATTCCTGACTGCGTGGGTTTCAGGACCTCCAGGTATCCATCGTTATATGCTGGTCGCTCCGGCGTTATTCATTACGCTTGCACGCTGGGGCAAAAACCCGGTCTTCGACCGCACTTGGACGCTGATCAGTCTGCTGTTGATGGGTTTCCTGGCGATGCTGTATGCTTTCAATTTCTGGGTAGCCTGACGAGTTTATGCAATTCCCTAGCAAAGTCCACGCCCGCCCTAGCGTCAGTAAAGGAAACCGCTGGGCGCCGCGCGTCAATTAGTATTAACCAAAAAGGAGAACTAGATTGAAAACTAGAGAACTGCTTCCTGAGGATATCGATACATGCGTAGAAATGTTGTGCGCAGCATATAATCCGCCTCCCTGGAATGATCATTGGACGGAAGAAACGGGAAAAAAGTATTTATCAGATTTCATATCGAATGGCAATTTCATAGGGTATGTAGCCATGGAAGCCGATGAGATCGTAGGCGCCATGTTTGCCCACCGAAAAACATGGTGGACGAACGATGAAATTTTCATTGACGAATTATTCATAAAGCCAGATCGGCAACGTCAAGGCTATGGAAAAATGTTGATGGACCGGGCTGAAGAACTCTCGAAAGAATTAGGTTTGGGAGGAGTCACTCTGCTAACCAATAGATATCATCCTGCAAAATTGTTCTATGAGAAAAATGGCTATATAGTAGCTGAACATGTAATTTTCATGTATAAGGAAGTGCAGTGATCACAAAGCGTGAGGCGTCCAGCATAGTGCTCAGTGGATGGGTGAAAACCTAAGCTATTTAGGAAATTATCCGGCTTCGAGTCTTTTCTGCTCCCAAGCAGAGTCCGCCCACCATTGCAAACCATTGGGCAAGCTACAAGGCTAAACAGCACTCAGAGGTGTACGGGTTTCTTTACTGCTAATTTCAACCAACCTGGAAAAGACAGCCGAAATTTGGAACGCCGATCTGGTACAGACCCGGTTTGCCAAAGACCCATCGAAAATGTTCTATTACGCATCTCAAATCACAGTGTATTAACCGCAAGAAATTACGGTAGAACGCGAGGCTGTTGATATCATGGAGTGAACAATGAACAAGTCGCAATACCAACTTTTTCTATCCACGACCATCCTTGTAGTATTGATCTTGAACGCCTGCACCCCATTACAAACTCCACCAGGTTTAACGCCGCCACCCGCCGAGGTTCGTTTCGAGCCAGCAGATTGTATGTTCGGTGACTCAAACGGGGTCGATTGCGGCTACCTGTATGTGCCTGAAGACCGCTCCCAACCAGGTAGTCCTGAGATCAAACTGGCTGTGGCGATCATCCGCAGTACAAACCCAACCCCTGCTCCCGATCCTGTTCTGTTTCTGGTTAGCTGGCTGGGTGGGCCGGGTAGTCAATTTGTGGAATTTACCGAAGGCCTAATGGTTGCCGTTAAAGGAATCCGAGACAACCGAGATGTGATCGTATTTGACCAGCGCGGCACGGGCTATTCCTCGGCCTTCCTGGAATGCAGCGAGGTGGAAAGCCAGGTTATACAGGATGCGTCACAGAATCTTAGCGAGGCAGAGTCTGAACGGCGTCGTTTCCAAGCTTACCGGGCTTGTTATGATCGTCTGGCACAGACTGACATCAATTTGTCCGCTTATACCAACGCTGCCAATGCAGCCGATGCAAACGATCTGCGTGCGGCGTTGGGATACACAGAATGGAATATCTATGCGGATACCTATGGTACTCGCCTCGCACTAACGCTCATGCGTGATTTTCCCGAAGGGGTGCGCAGTGTAATCCTCGATTCCGTTTATCCTCCGCAAGCAAATACGGATACCGAGGCGTCAGCCAACGCGGAGCGGGCACTTAATCTACTTTTCGAACTCTGTGCTTCGGATGCTGCCTGCGATGCCTCTTATCCAGACCTGGAGTCCATCTTTTATGATGCCGTGACGCAGTTGGATACCAAGCCAATCTCGTTCGATGTGGTCAGTCAAGAGACTCGAGAAGAGGTCAAGCTATTGATAAACGGCGACAGGCTGATCAACCTGATTGTCTATTTACTCAATTTCACCGACGCCTTGCCGTATATCCCCAGCTGGATCTATAAATTCTATGAGGGCAACGCCGATAGTGACTTGATGCTTAAGAGTTACATGTCCTTTTTTATTTTTTCCCACGAAATTTCCAGTGAAGGGAAGGGATTATTAGTTCAGTGCGGTGAAAATATCAGTGTTAGTTCGGCTCAAGCGAGCGAGACAACTGACGCAGAAACATCTCAGCGCCTTCAAGAAACCGTTAATCAGGGGCGGTACCTCGCATTGTGTCCTGCCTGGAACATTGAGCCAACTGCGGAAAGTGAAATCCAACCAGTGGTTAGCGATATTCCCACCCTGTTGATGACAGGGGATAACGATCCAGGATTTCCACCAGCTTGGGGTATATCAACCGCGGAGAACCTGCACAACTCCTATTATTTTGAGTTCCCGTGGGCATCACAAGGGCTGCTATATGGAGCATCCGCGGCTTCTGTCTGCGCGAAGAGCATGATAAGTGCCTTCATCGCCGATCCGATCACAAAACCCGATTCCGCTTGCATGGATAGGCTGACGGTAACCTTTGTGACGAGATGAATCATATCTCTCCCAATATATACACATCGATCTCTCTAAAGGATATTACAAGATGCATCGTGCCTTCACGTTTTCCATCATTGCTGCATTTTTACTGTTCGCGTGTAGTCCATTGTCTCCAGAAGAGACCCCGCTTTCTGAGACAATGATCGCACCCACGACATCCATGCCTGCAACGCCACTTTCGACCTCGGTGCCTGTCACACAGCCTTCTGTTGTGCAGCCCGATCCTCCAGCAGGATGGCTCACGCAGTTGGAAACCATCTCACCCCAAAATTGGACACAATTGCAACTGCTGCAAACCTTCCCAGCTGAAATGCCGCTGATTCATTCGATTGTCGTAATTGCGCCTGATGGAAAAACAGTAGTAGTAGGGAATAGCAACAAGGCTCAACTCTTCTTTTTTGATCTGGAAAGCGGAACAATTTCCCCCAAGTCACTGTACATTCCTAACGTTCAGAATGTCGATGCGCCATTCAAAGCAATAAAATATCTATCCGATGGAAGCCTTATAGCAAGCTCCAATGGTCCCTATATGATTTATCATATCGACAGCGCAGGCAATATTCTATCCGCATGGGATGGAATTGAGTTCGCTGTATCGGCAGATGAAAAATACCTGGCGGTTGATGTAAACGAAGGAACCTCTGTGATCGATATCGCAAATAATGCGCCAATAGCCTTGTTAGAGAATTCAAACGGTTTAGGTTTCTCATTTTCTCCTGACAACACTAAAATCGCCATTGATGCAATTACCATCGATGCCGGCAATGTCGATATTTGGGATATGAAAAGCCAGACCACCCTAAAAACATTGACTAACCTGTATAGAGCGTCTTATTCGCCGAACGGAAAATTCCTCATGGCGATTGACCAAGCGGATGGCTCTCTAAAAATATTCTCTCCAGATGGCGCTGTCTTAAGGACAACCATCCTCGATGCGCACTCCGACTACTTGATTTCGCCAGACGGTTCCATCGTAGCCTATCAAACAGCAGCAGGCGCCTCAGTTGCCAGGGATACAACAGACTGGAACTCCTTTGAGACTACACTCCGTGGCAGGCTTGATTCTTTCTCACCGGATGGGCGCTTGCTAATTACACGTACAGATGACGGTGGAATTCTAATTTGGGGCGTTCTTAAAGCAAATGGATAGATCGGCAAGAAATCGTCAAAACCGTTGAGGGTTTGTTATACTGTACCCATGAACATCGAGTTTAAAGGTGAGATTATCTATTGGCGCGGACCAGCGCCCTACCTCTTCGTTGCCGTCCCAGAAGAGCAGAGTCGTGACTTGAAAGCGATCTCAACCATGGTTACATATGGCTGGGGTGTGATCCCGGTCCACGTGCGGATTGGGGAAACAGAATGGAAGACTTCCCTCTTCCCTAAGGAGGGTCGCTATCTTGTGCCGATTCGAATGAGCGTCCAAAAATCAGAAAACCTCAAAGTGGGCGACAACGTGGTCATTCAACTTGAAATTCGTTGAAGACCAGCAAAGAAACCCATGAAACCTCAAATCAAACTAGCCACAACATTAACCCCGGATGGCGGGACGATGGAGCTTTTTCAGCATGACCGGGATTTTTTGATCAAAGTCAACGGTCAGGGATTAATGAATAGCCGCCGGCATGAGTCGGAACTGGAATTGGCGCGGCTGGGATGCGCACATTTGTCTACGCACGAGTCACCCCGGGTGCTGATCGGCGGATTGGGCATGGGCTATACCCTACGCCAAACTCTGGATATGCTCGGTCCCGGTGCGAGTGTGGTTGTAAGTGAACTGTTGAGCGCCGTTGCTGATTGGAATCGTGAATATCTCAAAGAGCTCAACAGCCAGCCATTAGATGACAAACGTACGCGCCTGATCATTGGAGATATCATCCCATTGATCGCGCAGTCATCCGGTCAATTCGATGCGATCTTGCTGGATGTGGATAATGGTCCCAGCGCGGTGACCGATTCGGGCAATCAACGCTTGTACAGTCAAGCTGGAATCCAAGCCTGCCGCCGCGCACTCCGCAAATCAGGAAGCCTGGCGATCTGGTCATCTGAGCCAAGTAAAGCTTTCGAGCAGCTCCTAATGAAGTGCGGATTTCACGTGCGCCGTTACAAAGGCAAAGCTCACAAGGATGGCAATTCAAAGCCGCTCTATATTTGGGTCGCTGCAGAGGATGAGACGATCCTGCCTCCCGGCGGCGGCGAGCCAGACACATCCAGCCATAAAGAATCGAGAAACAGTCGCCGATAAACTCAATGAAAGAGGAGATATCCCTATGAGTCCGTTTCGTATGTCAAAAATAGAAGGTGGGCTCCGAACAGTGCTGGCGTTCAACGAAGCCTTTAACCAGCATGACGTGGCGGGGATGATGAACCTCATGAGCGAGGATTGTCTCTTCGAAAATACCGATCCAGCCCCCGATGGCACAGCCTACGCAGGGAAGGAAGTGGTTACGCAGTTCTGGCAGGATTTCTTCCGCGCATCACCCCAGGCACACATCGAGATCGAAGAGGCGTTTGGTTTGGGGAATAATCGCGTTGTGATGCGCTGGAAATATCAATGGGTGGATTCGGCAGGCAACAAGGGACACGTCCGCGGTGTGGATATATTCAAATTGCGAGACGGTCT
>CAZMQE010000095.1:0-10236 GCA_964568115.1 uncultured Anaerolinea sp. | reverse complement strand
CGTTGTTTGATCTTCATGCTGGCGCGCGAACGTTCCCACAGACCGATGAGCCATAAACCGGTGAAGCCGCGATCACGCAACAAATCCAATTCTTCATCAGGGATCTGGTCGAGGGTCTTGATCCAACGCCCGTATTTGCGGGAAAGTTGTTCGAGCCACACGTAGGAATTCTTCGCGATCAGAACGAGGCGCGGCATCCACTCTTTATCGGGGCTGTAGCGTTCGTACTCTTGATACTCGCCGCCGCCGTAGGTGGTTATAGGCGTTTCGGGTTTGAAGTCACCGTGCGCCATATTATGCCGAATGACTTCTTCGCGTAAAAAGTCCATGCCGCGGACGATGCGCGCTGTGAAAGTTTCACCCAGCAAGATGCCCCATTTTTCCAGAATGAATTGGAGTTGACCTTCGAGTGAATACGGTGAGGCTTCGGCAGGTGCGCGCAGAATGTCAAAAAGCGACTCTGAGCCGCCTGGCTTGTCCGCATTTTCTTTTGCGGCTTTGGCAAAGAAAGTGTTCAGTGATGCGATCAAACTCTTATAAGCTGTCGGCTCCAAGGGTTCATCATCTACCAACTCAAGCAAAGGACTCACCGCCGGGTTCGCGTTGTGCGTGAAGACGTAGATCAACTCTTCCACAGTCTTGATGCGTCCGTTGGAAAGCTTGCTGAGATACTCTTCAACTTTCTCCTCGCCACGATATACGTTTTCAGGCGGGAATTCTGAAACGAATTTTTTCTCTGTGGTTGTCACTGGTTCAGGACCGACGCTTTGATCCACATGCGAAACGGCAGAGTTCATCAATGCCGGTGGGGCATAGTGACTCACGAGGATCCGCAGAGCTTCGTCGATGAGGGACATGGCATATAAATCAGAAGCCGGTACTGGCTGAGTCCGATGCGCTGATATTTGGGAGGCGAATTTGCGGGCGGAGGCAAAGTCATCAAAGGTCACGCGTCCGTCTGGCCGGAAGAAATCCGCTGAGAATTGGTAGGTGTCGCGGGAAGTTCGAGTGATATGCATAAGTTACCTATCCTCGCCGCAATGGATAGCGGCTGGAACAAAAAAAGATTATTTGAAATGTATGCTGCAATGATAATACAACTCTCGATTAATTTCGGGTATACTTTGCGGCGATGTCACCCCAAAATATCAGCCTAATTTTGTTGAGTGTATTGGCAGCGCTTTACCTGCCAGTGATTGCAACCAGCCTGCGGCGGTGGGAGGGGCAGGAAACTGCCACGACGCTACTTTCTGTATACATGACGGTGGCGTTGATGCTGACCCTGCTGGAGGGTTTTCATTATGGAAACCGCTTGCAGGTTGAAACGCAAACCGCATTGGATATTCAGATCTACGGCGCGTTGGTGCTTGCTGTGCTAATGCTAATGACCGTCCTGATATTTGTGCGGCGCGAGGTATGGACCTGGCTCGGGGTTGGTGTGTTCTGGGGGGTGATCACAGCCGCATTCGCGATCAATATTTTTAGGCTCGGCGATGTAGTTTGGACAAACGGCGCAGTCACACTGACTCGCGCAGGCTTGGCACCGGCATGGTCTGCTCTGGGCTGGGTGGTCTTTACCGTCGGAGGCTTTGTGGTGGTGCGCTCAGCATATGCACAATCGCGTCAACCACTATTACGAAACCGCCTGAATTATTGGACACCCGTTTTTCTTTTGATCGTCACAAGCGATATTTTGTTGATCATTGGGCGGCAATTACCGGGCAACCCAGTGCGCTTGCTCGCGGCTTCACTGGCGGCATTTGTGGTCGTGACCCATGATCCACCGGATCTTCGTGAAGTAGCGCGGCGCGTGCTCACTTACATTATCACCACGTTGGTGATCGTGGCATTCTATTTGGCAGGTACCACTGCCTCTCAACAGATCTTCACTGCCCTGCCGAATTTCAATCCGGTATTGGTGGGCGCAGGTATCGCGCTGGTGCTTTCTTTCATCTTTACGCCGTTGCTTTCGATCGTGCGCAGGCTGGTCAATCGCTGGTTCCGCCTCGATGAATTTCATGCCAGCCGAACTTTACATGCATATAGTGAGCAGATCAGTAACATTCTTGATATGCAGAAACTTGCGAACGTGGCAGTGGGACTCATCATCGAGCGCATGAACATCACGCGCGGCTTTCTCTTTTTGGTAGATAAAGAAAACAATGGTGAAACCCTCCGCTCGTATCAGGTGCGGGCGGTGCGCAACATTGGGGAACGCCAGATCAAAGTGGTGACGTTGACCGAAGAGAATCCCATCGTCAAATCTTTTCTACAGGATCAAAAACCGCTTCTGCAATATGACCTGGACCGGCTCCCGGCTTATAAATCTGTTCCTGAATCCGATCGGGAATGGTTCAACCGTCTTGAATCTGAGGTGTATTTACCGATCTTTTCCAAACGCGAATGGATCGGTCTGCTGGCACTCGGTGCGAAGATCAGCGGCAATCGCTACACCGCCGACGATCTGGTGACACTCTCAGCGATGGCAAACCAAACCGCTGTGGCACTTGAGAACGCGCGTCTCGTCGACAATCTGGTGGAAGTCAACACTGAGTTACGCCAAGCCTATCGCTCGCTCGATAAAGCCAACCGCGATCTGGAACGCCTCGACCAAACCAAATCTGATTTCATCAGCATCGCTTCACATGAACTCCGTACGCCGCTCACTACCATGATCGGTTATACCGAAATGCTGGTGGAAGATACAACCCTTCCCGAAAACGCCTTGATTATGCTCAAGGGCATCTCCAAAGGGACGAAGCGTCTGCACGAGATCATGGACTCAATGTTCGATATCGCCCAGATCGATACACGTACTTTGCAACTCCACCTAACGCCCGTGGATACTTCCATTCTCATCAAAGAAGTGGGACTCAGCCTCGAAAAGTCATTCAAGGAACGCAAGCAGACTTTCATGATCGATATCCCGCCCCTGCCTCAGATCAAAGCTGACCCGAATTTGTTGAATAAACTATTTCAGCACCTGCTGACCAATGCCATCAAATTCACCCCGAACAGCGGCAAGATCACGGTAAAAGCCAAGACCGTGATTCACAACACCGACCTCCCCAACGGCGGCGTACAGATCACCGTCAGCGATACGGGCGTGGGCGTGGACCCCGATTCACGTGAGATCATCTTCAGCAAGTTCTATCAACCCGGCGAGCTCACCAAACATTCCACCAGCAAGACGCGCTTCAAAGGCAGCGGTTCTGGCTTGGGATTGGCATTATCCAAGGGTATCGTGGAAGCTCACGGCGGAAGTATTTGGGTGGAAAGTGCGGGCTACGACGAAGTCAGTTTTCCGGGCAGTCAATTCCACGTGCTGCTGCCGCTCAGCAAAGAAGAAGCCATGATGGGCACGGAAATCAAGACACAGATAGCGTAATGATGTAAGTAAACAGGTACACAAGTATGTGTACCTGTTTCTTTTTTAAGTTAAGTATTTACTCTCCGCGTGGCAACAACCACCCCGCCAAAGCATACAGCAGCCCAAAGATCAGTAAGGCAAATTTCAAAGAGGCACAATAATAAGCAATTTCAGGATATGGGGAATAGACTCTATTCAACAGGATCTGGAACAACGCATAATTTTCAACAGCATCAAAAAGCGCCGCAGCAAACGCCCCGTAGCCTGCCACTGCTCCGAGAGATTTAAACCAACCTCCATGCCTATTCGCTGCGAGCAACGTACCGAACGCCAACGCGAACGCATAGACCGGCATGAAGAGGTAATCGATCCCCAGACCAAATGCCGCAAACGCATAAGGAATATTTACAATATTAGGATCGGCTTGACCCGCCACTGCACTCAATGAAAGACTGGAGCGTTTCCATTCTTCGGTAATGGCTTGCGCTTGCAACGGACTGCCAGCCAACTCAAAAGAGACGATCCCATTCGGCGCAGCAGGAGTCCGCAAAGGCTGATCCAAAACCCTGAAAACAGCGAACAGGCTGAGGGTTAGGAAAAGAAACGTAAAAAATAATCGCCTGCGATATACCGTGGATACGAATTCAAGCGGATGCTGCATACGGTCGCTCCCTGTTTCCTTATTTACTCAACGTTTTCCGATACACTCGATGATTTTTATATTCCACACCGTTCAGGTTTTTCAAATCTGCACGCATTTGTTCGGTGGTCTCCGCCACCTGTGTCATCTCCACATGGACGAATTGTTGAAAATCCAATAGTGTGTGTCCCATTTCAGAATACAACATGGCATTACCGCCGTGTCCATGAAACTCGGGCAGAATTCCCATGCCATTGACGGCGACCGTGTTGGTGCGCTTCAGCTCCAGCAGAATATCCAGCAATCCAAACGGGAACAGCCGTCCCCTGGCGCGTTGAAGCGCAGCCGAAACATCATGAAAGGCAAATAGAAAACCGACCACGTCCTCGCCGTGGGTAATGATCTTGATCAGGCGATGGTCGGCAATGGTCATAATGTTATCCACCACAAAATCAATTTCCCGTTGCGTGAGCGGATAATACTCCCAGTTGTTCACAAAGGCATTGTTATAGGCAATACCGATCCGCGGCGCCCATGAGACCAGTTCCTTTTTATTCTTGAATTTCTTCACCTGCAAGCCACCGCGCTGCATAACACGTTGGGTGATGCGCTCCACCCGCTCAGGAATATGGAATTTATCAGCCGGGAGGAAACACGAAACAAAATCAACTTCTTTTTCAAAGCCCTGCGCTTCGACGAGTTGTTGATAATAGGAAAAGTTGTAATTGAGCATGGTCATGGTCTGGCGATGCTCGTGACCAAAAACCAGGATGCCATATCCATCCAGCGGACCCATCCCCTTGGGACCTATGACGGTATCAAGCCCACGAGCTTGCGACCACTCAGCCACCTTATCGAAAAGTGCGGTTGCCGCTTCCGGGTCATTCTCACACTCAAAGAGAAAGAAATTGCTTTCTTTGACCTTGTGATACGCATTGAATGGTTTGTTCTCAATGGCGGCGATCCTTCCCACCTCCCGCCCATCGCGCACGGCGATGAAAAAGTCCACATCCGAATGTTCGTGGAAGGGATGCTTCTTCCGATTGAGATACATGTACGCATCCACGTGTAACGGCGGTACCCATTGCGGACAGTCTTTATACAGGCGATAGGGCAATTCAACGAAACGTCTCACTTGTGGTTTGTTATCGGTGTCAATTCTTTCGATGGTTAGCATGGGAACCTGGCAGCACAAGATATGGGGTGGATTAAGTATACACTTTGTACCTCCAAAAACATTTTTACGAAAGTGACAAATATCCGTTCCAGAGTAATTATCCGTGATGTACAATAGAGGCATTCCATATCAAGGACTCTCTATGACAACCCAAACACATCAGGAATTGCTGCAAAAGTATGCTGAAGCTATTGTCAAGGTTGGTTTGAATATCCGTGCCGGGCAACGTCTCATCATTAATAATGCCACCTCGCAAGGAATTCCACCCGCCGGTCGCGACCTTGTCCTGGCTGTGACGAGAGCCGCCTATGCCGCGGGCGCCCGCTACGTGCAACCCATTTGGGGCGATGAAGAAATGCTGCGCATCCGCCTGCAGAATGCCCCAGCTGATTCATTCACTGAATATCCAAAATTCCACGTCAACGCCGTGCTCGAGATGATCAAAAACGGCGACGCCTTGCTCTCCATTTACGCCAACGACCCTGATGCTTTCAAAGGCATGGACCCTGAACGCGTGGCGGCTTTACAAAGAACCCAATTGGAAAACAATAAAGAGATCGGCGCCAATATCAGCCGCAATGCCATTAATTGGTGCGTGGTGGCTTCCTCCAGTCCGGCTTGGGCCGCGAAGGTCTTTCCAGACTTGCAACCTGAAGCAGCGCAAGCAAAATTATGGCAAGCCATTTTCGAAACTACACGCGCCACCCAGCCTGATCCGGTTGCCGCATGGGTTGACCACATCAAGAACCTGCGCAAGCGTGGCGATTATCTGCAAGCTAAAAAATATTCCGCGCTGCACTACAAGGGACCCGGCACTGATCTGACTCTCGGATTACCGCAGGGTCATAAATGGATCAGCGCGCAGGCAATGGCAGAGAATGGCGTGATCTTCACCGCCAACATGCCCACCGAAGAAGTCTTCACCCTGCCCGATCGCAATCGCGCTGATGGCACAGTTGCCGCGACGTTCCCCTTGAGCTATGGCGGCAGCCTGATCGAAGATTTCAGCGTGACCTTCGAAAATGGACGCATCGTCAAAGTGCACGCTAAAAACAATGAAGCTCTTTTGCAAAAATTGGTCGATACTGATGAAGGCTCCACGCGGCTTGGCGAGATCGCGCTTGTCCCCGCCAGCTCCCCCATCTCCAAACGCGGACATCTTTTCTACAATACGCTCTTCGACGAGAACGCTTCCTGTCACATCGCCATCGGACGCGCGTACCGCTTCACGCTCATCGGAGGCGAAGAACTGACCGATGAAGAATTTATCTCCGCTGGAGGCAACCTCAGCCTCAACCACGTCGATTTTATGATCGGCTCCCCGCAAATGGATATAGACGGTATCAAAGCCGATGGCACGCATGAACCCGTAATGCGAAACGGTGAATGGGCAATTGACGTATAACGATCCAACTCCCGCTAGACCTGTCTAGCGGGAGTTATTATTTCAATTCATTGGAGAAATCAAAAATGAACCCACAAGAATTCGATGAACTATTATCGAAATACGCTGATGTGATCGTGCATATCGGCTTGAACGTCCGCAAAGATCAGATCCTTTCGATCCGTGGTATTTTGGAAGACGCGCCGCTCATCCGCAAGGTAACGACCAGTGCCTATAAAGCGGGCGCAAAATATGTGGATGTTTTGTGGAACGACGAACCATCCGCACGTTTACGCTTCGAACACGCTGATCCAGAAAGTATCACCTATCTGCCAGATTGGATCTTTCAGCGCTACGAAGAATACATGAAAAATGGTGAAGCCGAACTCGCCATCGCATCCACCGACCCCGATCTGTTCGCAGGTATTGATTCAGACCTGCTCGCAAAAAGCAGAAAAGCACGCATGCTTAAATTTGAGCCGCTGCGAAAATATGACGATATTTCCAATTGGTGCGTAGTGGCTTCAGCCGCACCTTCGTGGGCAAAAAAGGTTTTCCCCGGAATGCCAGTTGAGGAAGCCCAGGATAAATTGTGGGCAGCCATCTTCAAAGCCTGTCGCATTGATACGCCTGATCCCGTTGCCGCGTGGCAGGCACACACCGATAGACTCACAAAATATAAAGATTACCTAAATAACAAACGTTATACCGCCCTGCACTACCAGGCTCCGGGCACCGATCTCACCATCGGTCTGCCTGAAAAACAGGTTTGGTCAGGCGCGCAGGAATCCTTCAAGAACGGCATCACCTGCACGGTGAACATTCCCACCGAGGAAGTCTTCACCGCCCCGCACAAAGATAACGTAAATGGATATGTCAAAGCCACCCTGCCATTGAATTTGGGGGGCACATTGATCGAAGACTTCACCGTCACTTTTGAAAATGGACGCGCCGTACAACTGACTGCTAAAAAAGGTGAGGCTGATCTACGCAAGCTGCTTGAAATGGATGAAAACGCTTCGCGCCTCGGGGAAGCTGCTCTGGTTCCAGATAGCTCCCCCATCAAACAAAGCGGGATCCTTTTCTACAACACGCTCTTCGATGAAAACGCCTCCTGCCACATCGCTTTCGGCAATGCCTATCGTACATCCATCACGGGCGGCACCGATATGACTGATGATGAATTCGCAGCCGCTGGCGGCAACAAGAGCCTCGTCCACACCGATTTTATGATCGGCTCCAGCAAAATGGACATCGATGGCATCAAGGCAGATGGCACACGCGAACCGGTCATGCGTTCTGGCGAATGGGCGATTGACGTGTAACTATCGCAAGCACAAACTTTTTCACGCAAGAGCCTCGCTGTCGGGGCTCTTTGATTCACAGGAATGACATATAATCGAGGAATGTCAAAAACAAATCCCCCGCTCGTTGAACTGGATGAACTGCTGGCTGCAGAATATGATTACATTGCCCAAACTGCCACGCAAGCCAACGAAGACCGTGCGCGTGTATCTTCTTTTTATTTGATCGCAGTGGGCTCGTTGGTGGCGGCATTGTTCGGTACGCAACTCTTTGATGCCGACAAATTTACGCAGACGGTCAAGATCATGTTCAGTGGGCTCTTCGTACTTTTGACGATGCTGGGCACATCCACGATCATGCAATTGGCGCGCCTGCGCTCGGCGTGGTACGAATCCATGCTGGCGATGAATCAGATCAAGGCTTTTGCGATGAACCAGAACCCGGAGCTCAAACAAGCCTTTCGCTGGAAGGCAGAGACCCTCCCGGCAAAATATAAGACCGGCAGTGTCTCCTACTATCAAGCCTTTGAAGTGGCGCTCATTGGTGGTCTTATGTTCGGTGCGGCAACATTTTTTCTACAGGAAGCCTTCTTCGTCATTGGTTTCTTCAACTGGGTCATTTCCTGCACATTTGGGTTGTTAACGATCTACATTCAACTTCTATTTTATAAGCGAGCGCTCCAATAACATGCCACGCGATTACCAAAACCAATCCCCGACTGCCTTTCAAAGACGACCGCACCTCACACAAGACGATGACTGGATCCGCGCCTTTTTGCGGGATGCCAAAGTTGGACATATCGCCTCTTCCGTGGATGGACAGCCGTTCCTCAACCCGACCACGTTCTGGCTCGATGAGGAAAACCATCAGATCGTGTTCCACTCAAATATTGCGGGGCGCATCCGCTCGAATATTGAGAGCAACCCGAAGGTAAGTCTCGAGGCGAGCGAGTTGGGGAAGCTACTGCCGTCCAATGTAGCGCTTGAATTCTCGCTGCAGTTCCGCAGCGTTGTCGTCTTCGGCACGGCACGCGTGGTTACAGATCCGGCTGAAGCACGACGTCTGCTGTATGGGTTGATATCCAAATATTTTCCGAAGATGACCGCAGGCAGGGAATATCGTGAGATCACCGATAAGGAACTGCGCGCCACTTCGATCTATGCGATAAAGATCGAAAGCTGGAGCGGAAAAGAAAATTGGGCGGAACGCGCCGATCAATCCGATGAATGGACAGCGCTCGACGAAACATGGTTCGAGACATAAGCGTTTTACGCGCTGCTACTTCCAAAGAAAAATAACGTAAGTAGAGTAGCAACACTTTCTATCATTGGAGGCTACCATGTCTGAAGAAAAAGTACGCACTGAAGAATTCCGTGTCAATGGCGAAGACCTGCTCGGCAGAATCAAAAATCTGCTCAAAGAAGGCAACATTCGCCGGGTTATTATCAAGGATAAAGATGGGAAAGTTGTTTTTGAGATCCCGTTGACATTGGGCGTGGTCGGTGTATTGATCGCCCCGCAACTTGCAGCCATCGGCGCGATCGCAGCATTGCTGACAGAAGCAACCGTCGTGGTCGAAAAGACAGAAAATTAAATCAAACAGGTCTCCCAGTTCAA
This sequence comes from uncultured Anaerolinea sp., assembly GCA_964568115.1. GTDB lineage: Bacteria > Chloroflexota > Anaerolineae > Anaerolineales > Villigracilaceae > Defluviilinea. The sequence continues at coordinate 743 of CAZMQE010000095.1, read as the reverse complement.
TATCGGGAGACCTGTTTGATTTAAAGAATAAGCCGGTTAGCGCTGCGGAAGCCTAAAAAGAAATAGACCAACTATTAAAGCGATGGCGGCACTAAAGCAAGGAGGGGTCGGTGGCATCGGCGTTGGCGTTGGGGCTGTGGTATCTGTGGGCATAAGTGTTGGCACGTCAGTGGGTAGCAAGGTTGCAGTAGCTGCCGGAGTTGACGTCGGTATATCAGTGACAAATCCCTGCAATGCAAAAGCGGCATCCCCAGGAAAAGCGCGATACATAACATCGCCGCCTGCGCCCGGGATCTTGCGAAAATGATTACTATCGCCGCCCGAACCTGTAACCAGACACCAATCGGGCAGGCTACCTTGTTGAAAGGCTTCGATCTGCACCCAATATTTAACACCAGCCGAAGCTACGAACGGTGTTGGCAGACTAAACTTATAGGCATACACAGTACCCCCGGCAACTGTGCCACTTGATGCCTCGCCTGCATTTCCGTTGGTTTGATACTGCACCAACGGCGGATTAGCCACAGCCGGTTCTGTGCCAGCAGGAGAGGAAGGATAGATGCTAACACTAAAGTCAAGTACGGGACCGCCAGCCCCGAACCGGATCGGGTCGTATACACCAAACCAGTCGATTTCCGTAATCGTCGCATTAGACTGAAGCGTGAAATTATCCCAGACGTATTGATCGTTATCACTGCCATCCGGATCCAACCACGAGGATAGAAGAAGCTTGCCATTGGGAT
>CAZMQE010000094.1:8444-10240 GCA_964568115.1 uncultured Anaerolinea sp. | reverse complement strand
AAGGTGAAGTTGATGAAATGATCGCCCATCAAGATCAAACCGTGGAAAATCGCAAACGCAATTCCCAAGAGGCTGACAAACTCATGGATCGCAAACGCCGTCGGCGCACCGGGCCAGAGCTTCGCCATCTTATTGGTGATGCCCAAACCGAAAGCCATTGAGATCCACAACAGACTCAGCGACACGAAAGCCGTGCCACGTGAAAGATACCAATACGCCTTCGGGTCAGGTCCCATCAAAGAGGCGGTCAGGTTTGGCAGCCAGGTGGGTAACAGTGTGACCGCCAGCAACGTGCCAATGGTCATTGCCAAAAAAAGAACGATAAATGATTGCGCGGAAAACGTTGATTCAAATTCAGTGTCTTGTGAAATTTTTTCTGCCATGGTTTAACTCCATAGATATTCATGAATGCGCTGGCTGTAGATGCGTTGCCCGTCTTCGAGCAAGAGCATGCCTGCCAGGGTTGGATCTGCTTCGAGCCACTCAAGCCCGGCGCGACTGCCAGAAATTAATGCGACCTTCGCTGCCACTTCTGCTTCCACCGCGGTGGGCGCAATAACGGTGGCGGTCAGCACATCGGTTTGCGCGGGCAGCCCTGTGCGTGGATCAATGATGTGATGTTGCCACACGCTATCGAGTTGCCAGCGGCGATAGTCCTTGCCCGAGGTTGCCACGCCGCCGCGTTCGATCATCAGTACCTCGAGGTTTGATTCCGGGTCGAACGGGTCGGTGATGCCGATGGGCCACGCCTCGCCATTGGCTTGTGGTCCGCTGACGGCGATATCGCCTCCAGCGTTGACCAAAGCTGGTCCGAAGGCGGACAGCTTACGGGTCGCTTGATCCGCTGCCCAACCTTTGGCAACTCCGCCAAAATCGAGATGAAGTCCAGACGGCAGGTGAACCGTCCGCGTGGCTTCATCCAATTGCATTTCAGACAACAACCCAACCGGAGCGTGATGATTCGAGGTGAGATACGATGACGCTGGCATGAGATCTTTGAAACTGCGATCGTACCCAGCCAACAGCAGTGCATCCAACACAGCCGGGGTCACCAGCCCCAGGCTGCGGCGCTCGGAGGCGAGCGCGTGTTGCAAGACATCCCAAAACATTTCGCTGACGTGAAACGGCGTGCCCGCAGATTGATTGAGCTGACTAAGCTCGCTCGTTTCGCGAAAGCGGCTGAAGCTTTGTTCCCAGGCTTCGAACCAACTGGGAACTTGTTCGAGTTCAGTCAAGCGTTCTTGAGGCAGATCGAGTGCAGCCAGCATGTGACTGCCCATCGCTTTGAATTCAAGTTTGTTGATCATTTGGATGACGCCGTATTCGTAATCGGTTGCGGTGCGCTTTGTTGCTGGCGCAGTTGTGTCACACTGGGGTGCGAGATAATGATAGTGGTCTTGGGCGGCGGTCCGCCCATCAGGATCTTGACTTGCGACACCGGCTGGACATTGGGTTCAACCTTGGTCACCTGTATGGGATTACGTGTGCCGCTTGAAAATAAATTCCAAAAGGCGAGGGTCAGGGTCAGGGCAACCGCAGTGATGATCACTTTGATGTCATCACGATTTTTGTTATTCGGTTTTTGTATGACGGTTGTATTTCTTGAAACACTGTTAGTCGTCATGCTCACCGCCTTCATGTTCACCGTCGTCATGTCCACTGGGTTGTGCAACAGCCGGTGCCTGAACGAAACCAGAAGACGTGAACGCGGGCGCGACATTATTCTGAGCCACGACCACGGGCGGGATCTGGGTGATCGAAAGCATTTGTCCATCGAGCCCGACAAAAGCCACCTG
>CAZMQE010000094.1:6103-8344 GCA_964568115.1 uncultured Anaerolinea sp. | reverse complement strand
CCAAGCATGGATAGGACAAAAGCGGTCAAAACGGCTGAGATCAAAATGGTTTTCTTGGGTAACATAATCTTTCTCCTTGAAGTATGTGAGTTAATGGACTTGTTTCCATCAATGAATATAAGGATACTGGGTGAAGATTGGGATTTTCTCGAAAACAGCCCCCCAGTTTTCCAATCTAATTCCAATGATTCTCTGCTAGACTTAAACTCATGAAGACAAGCGTTATGCTGGAAAATAATTATGCGTGTTTTGTTGATCGAAGACGATAAACGACTTGCGGTGTTGATCCGCAAAGTATTGGAAGCTGAACATTTCAGTGTGGATGTGGCCCACGATGGCGATGAAGGGGTTGAGATCGCATTACGCGGCGCGCACGATGTCGCGATTGTAGATTGGATGCTGCCCGGGCGCGATGGTCCCGCCATTTGTCAGGCGATCCGCGCGGCGCGCATCCCCACCGCGATCTTGATGTTGACCTCCCGCACCCAAGTGGAAGACCGCGTGGCTGGTCTCTACAGCGGAGCGGATGATTATCTCGGCAAGCCTTTCTCGTTCGATGAATTGATCGCCCGCGTCCATACGCTGGGACGGCGCTTCAGCGACAACGCATCCAACACCTGGGAATTGCGCGTCGGCAACCTCGTGCTTGATACCCACACCCACACCGCCCGACGCGCCGATAAAGTTTTGGATCTCACCAAAACGGAATGGTCGCTGCTGGAATGTTTGATGCGTCACCCCGGACAGGTGCTCTCGCGCGAGTTCATCCTCGATTATGTTTGGTCGTACGAGAACAACGTCCAGCCCAGCATGGTGGATGTGTACATTTCCTACCTGCGCACTAAACTCCGTTTGCCTGAGAGTAAAGATCCCATTCAAACCCGGCGCGGCGTGGGGTATGTCCTCGAGGCTGAACATGCTTAGATCATTGCGTTTGAAGTTGACTTTGTTGTACTTTGTGTTCGCGCTTGGGCTGGCGGTTCTATTGGGCGCCGGGTCATATCTAATGCTCAGCTATTACTTCCAACAATCCACCGACCTGGCGTTGCAATATAAAATGGCAACCGAGTTCAGGCTGCTGGGCTTAACCTTGCCAGCGAGTTTGGCGCAATCAGAACAAGTCTGGCTGGCGAACAATCCACGCCCAGCCGCCACCGCGACCGCCATAGCTTCCATCCCAAAGACACCCGACCAACACTCCTCAGACAATGAAAATTCGTCGGACAACGAAGACGAAATCGATGGCGAGTTATCGCCCATTTTCGTTGCCCCGCTCGATTCCAGCGGCACGGATCTCACCGCCTCCCAAAAGGCTCCGGCGACGAAGATCATTGACATCGCGGCCTCTGCAGCTGCCATAAAAAATGGCGTTGACCTGCGGACGATTACCATGAGCAACGACGTACGAGTGCGCCTGCTCACCTACGAAACTGGTCTTAACGTGCCGGTCGTGATCCAAGTGGGACGGCAGCTCAGCGATCAAGACCGCGTGCTCGATCAATACCTGACCGGCTTGCTGATCCTGGGTTCCATTGCCAGCCTCTTACTGGCATTCGTGAGTTGGTGGCTGGCAGGTCGTTCATTGAGTCCGGCACAAAAGGCTTTTGACCAACAACAGAACTTCGTTTCCAATGCCAGCCATGAGCTACGTACACCCCTCACGCTCATGCGCGCCACCGCTGAATTCGGGTTACGCAACCAGCCTGCGCAAGAACAGGGACAAGTCCTGCAAGACATCATCAATGAAACAGATTACATGAATCATCTAGTGGATGATCTTTTACTGCTCTCGCGTCTGGATGCGCAACGTTTGCAATTAGCACGGGAGGTCATCCCGGTTTCTGAACTGGTTGCAGAAACCGTCCGTCAAATGGAAAAGCTGGGACAGGATAAGGGCATTACCCTAAGCATGGATACCGTCCAAGGCAACATTCTCGGCGACCGCGCGCGTGTGCGCCAAGTGTTGCTGATCCTGCTCGATAATGCGTTGCGTTTCACCCCAACAAACGGAACGATCCATTTGAGCTCACAACCTTCAGGCAAATTTATTGAGATAATTGTTTCGGATAATGGACCCGGTATTCCCCCCGAACATCTGCCCCATTTATTCGAACGCTTCTATCAAGTCCGCACGAATGCGACCAATGACAGCCGCTCCAACGGTCTGGGACTCTCGATCGCCAAAGGGCTGATCGAAGCCCAGCGTGGCACCATCCATATTAAAAGCACAACAGGCAAAGG
>CAZMQE010000094.1:0-6003 GCA_964568115.1 uncultured Anaerolinea sp. | reverse complement strand
TCCAAAGCGCCCACTGAGATCTGCAACTCGCGCAACGAGATCAACATCGAAACGATCATCAACATCAAAGCAAGCGCAAAACTCCATTGCCCGGCGATAACCCAGCCTGCGAAGAGTGCGAACATACTGACCACACACATCAGTAAACTAAGCACGCCAAAGATCTGCATGTTGCGGATCAGGTACACGCGAAAACGCAGATTCGCGATCTGCCCTAACAGGTTTTGATTTTGCTCCGTGCTGTAACGGTCATACAAATTGCGAATAATGGTGGCAAGCGTTAGAAAACGATTGGTATACGCCAACATCAGCAAAGAAACGGTTGGGAACAACAAAGCGGGAGTTGTAAGATTAATATCCATGGTAAAGATTATAGCGCCCCTTGCAATGCTCTGTGGCAAAAAACTACAACCCAAAATTCACAGTCGTCGGGTTTACCAACATGAGCGGCGCACGGAATTCAGGGAACTGGGGCACGAACAGCGTCGTGATCTCGACGTCGTACACCGAAAGCCATCCGCTATGTGCCATTTCAATACTGGCAGCCAAATCAGCATGCGTCGAGATGCGCACTTTCCCCTTGGCAGAAAAACTTCCAAGCGTTAACTGAACCTCCTTCATGGCACGGTTGGGCTCACTCGGGTCATAATCCAACGGCTCCTCGGCAGGCGGCACGAGATGGAATCCGATCACCTGCGAAATGGGCAAAAACAATTCATCATACGCAAGGGATTTGGTAAGCGGTCCCCCGAACATTAACGCCTGCGCCTTATGAACATGGATATAGTGCACCTGTGCCTGCATCCGCAGCCAGATGTTGACACGCGTGATCACCTTGGTCACCAGTTCACCACGCACCAGCGCATTCTGGGTATAAAGCATAATGGGTGTTACTTTTTCATCAGAAGCCAGAGTATACATAAAGCCATCCTTTTGGGAACAAAACCATTCCATCTATTATAATCATGAACTAATGCAAATCCATCACTCTTTCGTTCCGTTATCATGACACATACCAAACGCTGGATCATTTCCCCGCGCATTACCGCACAGGCAAGCGCTGCCCTCCAAGCCTTCCCCCCCATCTTACAACAGATTCTCTTTAATCGCGGCATGGGGTCAGATGAAGAAGCGCGCGCCTTCCTACGAGCCCAGCCCAATTTCAATTCCGATCCGTTTCAACTCACCGGCATGCAGGCTGCCGTGGAGCGCATCCAATCTGCACTGAACCACAAGGAGTCGATCGCCATCTACGGCGATTATGATGTGGATGGAGTCACAGCCACTGCTCTGATGGTGCAGGCATTGGAAGGACTCGGCGCGAACGTGCGCGGCTATATCCCAAATCGTTTCGATGAAGGCTATGGTCTCAATACCGATGCGCTGGACTCCCTGAAAGCGGATGGCGTCAAACTGGTCATCACTGTGGATTGCGGCATCCGCTCACCGAACGAAGCGCTTCATTCTCAGACCATCGGGCTGGATCTGATTATCAGCGACCACCACCACCCTGACGGTTTGAACCTCCCACCCGCCCTCGCCGTCATTAACCCCAAACAACACGGTGATATGTATCCCGACAAGGATTTGGCTGGCGTTGGCATTGCCTACAAAATTATTGAAGCCTTGATCAAAGACCGTGGACCATCGACGATGGACGATGGTCAACCGTCAATGGTCAATGGTCTTTCCTTAAGTGATCTCCTCGATCTCGTCGCTCTCGGCACCGTCGCTGACCTTGCTCCCTTGGTCGGCGAGAACCGCGTGCTCGTCCGCAAAGGCCTCAAACAGATCCGCGAAACCAAACGGCAGGGACTCTTTTCCCTGGCGGGCGTTGCCGAAATGAAAATAGATAAGGTCACCGCGGGCAATATCGGCTTTATGCTTGGTCCGCGCCTCAACGCCTCGGGCAGACTCGAATCTGCACTGGCATCGTTTGAACTGCTCACCACCACCGACTTCATGCGCGCCGGTCAACTCGCACAACAGCTCGATGTGCAAAACAAACAAAGGCAGACCATCACCAGGTCCATGCAGAAACAGGCGGAAGAGATCGCCATGAGCGAAGACCCCGAAGCCTTCCTACTCTTCGCCGCGCATGAGGATTTCAATCCGGGGGTTGTTGGGCTGGCGGCATCACGCTTGACTGAAGTCTATTATCGGCCTGCCATCGTCGCTGCCCAAAACGCCGAAGAGACGCGCGGCTCGTGTCGCTCCATCCCAGAGTTTCACATCACCGATGCGCTCGATCAATGTAAGGACTTACTCGTCCGGCATGGCGGTCATGCCGCGGCGGCGGGCTTTACCGTGAAGAACGAGAATGTGCCTGAACTGGTTGCGCGGCTCAAGTCCATCGCGAAGGCTCAACTCTCAGGCAAAGACCTGCGTCAAACTTTATCCGCCGATATGGAAGTTGCTCTCGCCGACTTAAATTTCGAAGTGTTGAAACACCTCGAGTACATCGAACCAACTGGTTATGGCAATCCTGATGCGGTCTTCGTCTCGCGCAACGTCAAAGTCAAATCATCCCGCACCGTCGGCGCAGATGCCAAACATCTCAAGCTCACCCTCGAAGATGACCGCGGCGCCGTCTTTGATTCCATCGGCTTCCGCCTCGGGCATCTCCGCGATACCCTCCCCGCCCGCGTGGACGTGATGTATCACCTCGAAGCTAATGAATGGAATGGCAAACGTTCCCTGCAATTGAATCTAAAAGACGTGAAAGCCGCGGGGATCCAGGATTAATTTTGTTATAAGACCAGGCGACCCATCAAAACGATTTTGATGGGTCGCCTTTTTATTTTGCAAAGAATCATCTGCAACCTATTTCCTACAGGGGCGTATATGAAGTGAAATCAAATTTTACAAAGTGCCGCCTAACAATCCAACCCTACATGTCAATTTGTCTTTTAGGATGAAAAGCTTGGTAATTTATAAAACGGCGGCAGGAGATAGTTATGAACACACAAAAACCCACCCTCATCAACGTCATCGCCTGGACGACCCTTGCCAGCGGCATCGTCAACCTGTTTTGGGGGCTAGCTGCCTCAGGCACAGCGCTTGCAACGGTCATCGGCGTGATCTGTACACCACTGACGATCCTGCCGACCATTCTGGGAGTCTTTGAACTGATCTATGCAGCCAAGCTCTTTAGCAACCCGGCACAACCGATCCAACCTTCCACGAATATTGCGATCTTTGAAATTGCCTGTGTGCTAACTGGCAACGTCTTCTCAATGGCTGTTGGTATTCTTTCGCTCGTCTTCTACAACGACACTGTGGTTAAGGATTACTTCGCTCGCCTGAACGGGACTTACGCTCCTGTGACCGTGACTCCCGTCGCGCCCGCTTCAATCCCAACACCTCAACCTGCTCCCGCTATCGAAGAACCTGTCATCCCGCTGACAGAGGAATCTCCCGCAGAAGAGCCGCCTGTCAAACCCAAGCGTGGTCCCCGAAAAGTAGCTGACAAATAATTGCCTGTTTCAGAATTGTGTATGCCGCCCATCAGAAGTGAAATTCTGATGGGCTTATTTTTTCTCATGACAGCCTATGATTACATCAAAAATAACCGATACGACAACTGTATAATGGCAGTAGAATACAAGTACCCACACCTAGCGAGAAAATCCATTCGTTGAGAGAAGCCATGCAGAAGAAAATTATTTCCGTCTTTCAAGTTTCACTTGTCATGATCTTTATGTTCATGTCCACAGGGTGCGCAACTTTATTTGCAGAGGACAAGCGTCCAAATTTTCTAGTCATCGTGACAGACGACCAGCGTTATGACACCATGCAATATATGCCCAAGACCCAGTCTTTGATCTTTGATCAAGGCGTCACTTTTCCGCATGCCTACATCACAACGCCGCTCTGTTGCCCAAGTCGCTCCAGCATATTTACGGGCATGTATGCCAGCAATCACGGCGTACAAGATAACGATATGGAATTAAACCAAACGACCATGATGGAAAGATTGCATGAAAATGGCTACACCACCGGGCTGGTTGGAAAATATCTCAATTCATGGAACGGCGAACCCAGACCCGAATTCGATTACTGGGTATCGTATCAATATGGCGAAACACGCTACAACAATCCGCGCTTGAACGTCAACGGTGAATGGATCCGGCATGAGGGTGAGTATGTTACATATGCACTTGGAAGATATGCAATGGACTTCATCGCCAAGTCAGCGCCGAAGCGTAAACCTTTTATCCTGCTGTGGACGGTCAATGCCCCGCACGATCCCACCACCCCAGCGGCTGAAGATAAATATCTGCCGCTCGAACTACCTCCCCGCCTGCCTAGTTTTAATGAAGCAGATATTTCCGATAAACCAGCATGGATGGCAGATCAGGATAAAAATCCATTGCTGACAGAAAGTGAGATCCAGGAGATAGATACGTTCCGTCGGAATCAGATCCTGACACTGTACTCACTTGACCGGACCCTGGAGCAGGTGATCAATCAACTTTCTGAAACCGGCGAATTGGACAACACCGTGATCATCTTCCTATCTGACAATGGTCGGCATTGGGGTGAACATCGTCAGATTGCAAAAAACACCTTTTATGAAGAGTCAACTCACGTACCGTTTGCGATTCGCTATCCTCCGCTTGTAAGCCAGCCTTATACTGAAAATGGCGTGATTGCAAATATTGATATTGCGCCAACCCTCTATGAACTGGCTGGCATCCCGATCCCAGCAGAAGTGGACGGGCTGTCGCTGGTCGGGTTATTGAACCATACAGGCGCCTGGCGTGAAGGTGTTCTGCTTGAGGGCTGGCCCCCGCGCGGAACCTATATCGCCATCCACACGGACCGCTATGTCTATGCAGAGACTACAAATGATGGATATGCACCCACAGGCGCAGTCCAAATGGAGTTATACGATCTGGAGCAGGATCCTTATCAAATGGACAATGTTGCATACCAGCCAGAGTATCAAGATACCCTCGCTCACCTGCAAGCCCTGCTAGATCAAACAAAAAGCAAATCCGGCTCCACCCCGTAACATCCATAATTTTGACATTCTTCCTCTTGACTATCGTTCCTCTAAACCTTAGAATCAAAGCATAATTCAACGGATAACAGGGAAGAGATCCCGCAAATATGCGGGGCGCCGAAGGTGCAAATCTGGAACAGGCGAACCCAGATGAAACTCTCAGGCAAAAGGACCCTGCTCCGAATTAACTCTGGAAAATCCCGCAAAGGGATACCGACGGTGTAAAGTTAGTTGGTTGGGTAGTTCAGTAGTTTGATTGTTCGGTAGTTGAGAAACTACCAAACTAAACAACTACAAAACTAGATAACTAGGTAACTAATCTCTCAGGTCCACTTACAGAGGCGCGCGAAGTATTTCGTGCGCCTTTTTGATTCGCCACATCCCCTCTGGAGTCAGCCAGCTTGCTGGCGAAAATCAAGGAGCAATCTCCTTGACTCCAAAATTCACAAAGGAGCCCTACACAATGAACACTCCCGCCAATTTGAAATACACCAAGTCTGATGAATGGTTCGACCCCGCCACCGGCGCCATGGGCATCACCGATTACGCCCAATCGCAACTCTCTGATATTGTCTTCGTTGAATTACTCGTAGACGAAGGCGACACCATTGAAGCTGGCAAACCCATCGCTTCGGTCGAATCGGTGAAAGCCTCGGCTGAGATCTATGCTTCAGCCAGTGGCAAGATCAGCGCCGTCAACAAGGGACTTTCCGACAAGCCCGAATCGCTCAACTCTGACCCATTCGGCGAAGCCTGGATGATCAAGGTCGAAGGCGGCTCCGCTGGTGATGTGATGGACGCTGCTGCGTATGAGAAGTATTGCGAAGAGAGAGCACACTAACCCGTCATTGCGAGCCCGATAGGGCGAAGCAATCTCCATCATTGTGTTGGGGATTGCTTCGGTCGCTATCGCTCCCTCGCAATGACATGAGGAAGATATTATGACCTACATCCCCATTAGTCCCAAAGAACGGGATGCGATGTTGCAAACGATC
>CAZMQE010000093.1:0-10257 GCA_964568115.1 uncultured Anaerolinea sp. | reverse complement strand
GTAACACCCCACTCTCAGTGGGGTGTTTTCGTCCTATAATAGGATAGATTATTTATCTTGCAGTTATAGGATGTTTTTATGAAAGACTTTGACACCCCCAATCCTTTTTTCCGTGTGGACTTGTTAACCGGCTGCAGTAACCTGGTCAGCTTTTCGAAGGCGCTCGACGATAACTTTGAGAATTCCATGCTCGAACCAGTCACGCTCATCGCTGTCGATTTGTATCAACTGCGTGAGATCAACAAGACCAAAGGTTTCGAATACGGGGATAGTCTCCTGCGGTGGCTGGGTATCGCCATCAAGGATGAGACCGAATCCACGGTGTACCGCATCTCAGGCGATAATTTCGTGGCAGTGCTCATCGGGAGCAAACATAAAAAGCATGCTGCCACAGCTCAACGGTTGTTTGACCGTCTCAACAGCGAAACCGAACAACTGGGGTTGAAGCCGCCAGTCGCACGCATGGCAGTCATCCACTTTCCGGATAGCCGCCCGCTCAACCCGCCTGTGGTGTGGAAAAATCTCAACGAAAAAATGGCGGGAACCACCGCCGATGACCCCTTCAAAATCTTCCAAGCGGATACTTCCGAAGAGGATCAGGCGACACTCCGTGCCATTGAACTGATGGCAAAGCGCATCGAAACTCTCGGCGGGACGCTTCAATATACCTTTCGGCTTGCCTACACAGACCCGGTCAGCTCAGCCCCGAACATGCTGGCCATCAGCCGCAAATTGGACCTTGCCCTCGGCGAGGCGATCCTCGAGCAAAAACATCTCAGTATTTGCTTGATCGATGGTGATAACCTCAAACGCTACAACAACAACGGCTATGCCGCCGGTGACGATGTCATCCGCAAGATCACTAGCACCCTAAGCGGTGCTTTACGTCCCAATGATTTTATCGGGCGCTGGCGCATGGGCGATGAGTTCATTGTCATTCTGCCCTCGACGACCGTAGAGCAGGCTGCAATTGTCGGTGAAAGACTGCGTGCCGCTGTGGAACTGGCGTCACAAGGCTGGCTCTTCCCCACCTCGATCTCGATCGGTATTGCCTACTACCCCAAACACGGACACACCTCGAATCAATTGGTCGAATCCGCGGAGAAGGCATTGTCCCTTGCCAAAATGTCTGGCAAGAACCGCGTTATCGTTGCGCCATAAGTCCCAAGCTCTGGAGTCAACCAGCTTGCTGGTTCATCACTTACCAGCAAAAAAACTCCGCAGGAGTGAATAGATTATAGATTTCGGAATGTTTTTATCAATCCCGAAGGGATGTCATGATTTCACACGAACCCATGACATCCCTTCGGGATTATTTTCCGGATAGATATCAAAGCTATAATCTTCTCATCCCTTCGGGATTGGATACGGAGTAACCCATTGATGTTCAGAATAACAATCAAATCAATCATATAGAATTTGACAGCCTCCGTGTAGATTTTGAGAGTCTTGTCTGAGTATGCTGGGGACACATCTCAAACGGAGGCACTGTCATGAAAACGATCTCGATCTTCCTTGCCCTGATCAATCTACTCTTTGCCGGTTTTCTTATCGCACTTGATCTTTCCTATAATGAGATCCATCTACATACCTTATGGTGGTCGCTACTCAAACTATCCACAGCGGTATTGATCATCGTAATAGGTATCATCGTCTGGCTGGAAGTGACCGGAGCCATCCGCCCGACACTGGTTTTGTTGGGCAGTATCTTTCTTATCGCTTTGGGACCGGCAACTATCGTATGGGCGGTTCATGTAGCATTGACCACTGGCGATGTGGAAGTTCATATGGCTGTCTATGGGGCGAGTTTGGTAGCACAAGGTATGGCTTCACTTTTGGGATTTGCAGAAGAATCCCGAAGATTGACTGTATCCTGATACAGCCAAATAATATTTGACTTGACAATCCCTGTAAGAAACGTAAAATTGCCCACATCATGAGACCAATGCACAATCTCAACTATTGCTCATGTCTATGGCGGGGTTCGTAATCACCGCCTGAGACATCCGCCCTAATAAGCAGTCAACGACTCAGGACAGTGATACGCCCCCGCGCACAAATCCCATGCGCAGGATCAGCTCGCTGTCCTTTTGTTTTTATGTTGACTGCTTTTTAATTTGTTTACTTTATAAGTGAAAAGGAAAACCACAAAATGTCATACGTACATCCCGAATACCTTGTCGATACTGAATGGGTCGCTGCTCATCTGAACGATGCCAACATCCGCATTATTGAGTCAGATGAAGATCCCTTGCTATATTCCATCGGTCACATCCCCGGCGCCGTGCAAGTAGATTGGTTCAGCACATTACAACATCCGTTGCGCCGCGATTTTCTGACCAAGGAACAGTTCGAAGCAGTCAACGCCAAGCTGGGCATTGCCAACAACACCACTGTTGTTTTCTACGGCGACAAGTCCAATTGGTTCGCATGCTATGCGTTATGGTTATTCCAATATTATGGACACCAGGACGTGAAGATCATGAATGGCGGACGTCTCAAGTGGGAGAAGGAAAATCGTCCGCTGGTCAAAGAAGTTCCCTCGTATGCTGAAGCAACCTATCGTGCGAAAGAAGCGGATAAGTCCATTCGCGCGTTCCGTGATGAAGTGTTGAAACAGTCCAATGCCAAGAAACCGTTGGTGGATGTCCGCTCACCGAAAGAATATACTGGCGAATTACTGCACATGCCAAACTATCCGCAGGAAGGTGCCACGCGCGGCGGACACATCCCCGGCGCAGTGAGCATCCCATGGGCGCAAGCCGTCAACGAAGCCGATAGCACGTTCAAGACTCCGGAAGAATTGCGCGCGTTGTATGAAGGCAAGAACATCAAATCTAATGAAGAAGTCATTGCATATTGCCGCATCGGCGAACGTTCTTCTTTGACCTGGTTTGTGTTGAAATATCTGCTCGGTTATCCCAATGTCAAGAATTATGATGGCTCATGGACGGAATGGGGCAACCTTGTAGATGCGCCGATCGAAAAATAAATTCTATATAACGCTCATTCGGGGGCTAAGCTCCCGAATGAGCAAGGTGATCTATGCCCCTCCCTCCCAAACTTCAAGAGATCGTGGATGACTTCGCCAGTATGACACGCGAAGAAAAATTGGAAACGCTGATCGCATATGCAGAATCATTTCCGGCGCTGCCAGATTGGCTCAAAGAAAAACGCGACTCTATGGAAGCTGTGCCTGAATGCATGACACCCGTTTTTCTCTTCGCTGAAAAGCAACCCGATGGCGGCGTGATTTTTTATCTCGATATCCCGCCGCAATCTCCCACGGTGCGCGGGCTTGCCAGCATCCTCGCAAATGGACTTAGCGGTTGCACGCCTGAAGAAATATTAACTGTGCCCGGTGATTTCTATTTACCTATGAATCTGCAGGAGGCTGTTTCGCAACAACGCCTCAACGGTTTCACCGGTGTCTTGGCTCATATGAAACACGATGTGGTTAGGTTGCTTGAGACAAAATAGCTAGAACCTTTGGGGGATAATTTTTTAAGAAAATTAGAGTTGCAAAATTTTGAGAGCCGTGCTAAACTATTGAAAGTTCTCCCCGACCTGCCCCCCTCAGGCCGGGGAGAACTACTTAAAGGGCATACACTTACAGGCGGGTTTGAGTACAATCAGTTGATGAAAAACAAAAAACTTTTCCTCCCATTCATTTTGACATTGACAATGCTCGCCTGTAACTTAAGCACTACAGGACAAACTCCCGCTTCAGCCTCACCTGCGCCTGATTCCTCCCCAACTGGTTTCTCTGTCACTGAAACTTTTACTCCCATCTCCACACTGACAGCTTCCGCCGTCCCATCGGAAACATTTACGCCGCTTCCAACTGATACTCCCATCCCAACTGATACACCAACCGAAACACCCCTCCCCACTGTGGATAGTCTCAAAGCACAGGTGGTCCCCGGAAAATTAACTTGTCGTTACGGTCCTGGTGCGGAATATTTGCCTTTATTTGCATTCAATGCAACCGCCAACATAAAACTGACCGGACGCACTGATGGTAACAATTGGGTTTGGGTGGAAAACTATGATGAGAATAACAGGCCCAACAATTGCTGGGTCAACGCCAAGTTTTTGACTATTCAAGGCGACGCCATGATGCTACCAGTGGTCTATCCTGAAATTGACAAATTACCTGTCTCGCCTTATTACCCGGGTCCCAGTTGGGTCAATGCCATTCGTAAAGGCAATCAGGTAGACCTTAGCTGGCAACCGGTACCCATCAGCCCAGGGAAATTCGCCAATCCGTCCATGCACCAATACATTGTCGAGGTTTGGCGCTGCGAAGGCGGACAGATCATCTTCGAAACACTGGGCACCAACTCACCTTTCATCACGGTGCCAAACGATGAAGCGGGATGCAGCACCCCGTCACATGGCTTCATCTATGTCCAGGAAAAGCACGGCTATGGTGGGCCGCTGGAAATCCCGTGGCCGCCGAGTCCGTAATAGAAACCAGATCAAGCTCTGGCTGAGCGCGAAGCGGTTTGGTCAATCCAGTGTTTCAACAAGCGCACCCATCCTGTAAACAAGGAGGTCAGCCGCGTATAGAAAATCCGATGCGTTCCTACAGCACATAAACCATCTTATACGTTGAGGAGAATGTACGATGAAGCGAACGATATTTAGCACGGTACGTTTGTTATTGATCTTGTTGATCCTCGCAACCCTGGTTCCGACAGCGGCGGCAAAAGCTGCCAATGGGGGGACCTTTCAAACCGGGTTCACGCGCTGGCGCGCAGCAGATAATGCTTTTGCCACATGGACGTTGAGTGGGGTCAGAATTAATGCGAGTGGTGAACTTGAATTCCAACAGTCCACAGCTACGGCAGGTACCGATCCATATGCACCTGGCACATATAGCGGCGGGAATTATTACAACGGCGGTTCGTTCTTTGTGGGCGAAGCCACCAGCCCCATCATCACGACCGCATTCAATTACAAGGAAGCGATCGCATCCTGGAATGCAGTGACCCCTACCGGTTCATGGGTTGAGGTTCAATTCCGCGCGCAATATGGCACAACCTGGAGCAAATGGTATAGCCTTGGTATTTGGGCTGCAGATAATTCAACCATTGCGCGTCATTCTGTGAGCGGGCAGGGGGATAGTAATGGTACGGTGTATACCGACACCTTCGCTTCGTTGAGTAAAAAGACCGCCACCAATAAATTCCAACTGAAATTGCGACTCTTCAGCGCGAATGGGTCGGCTGTTGCGCGCGTGCGAAATGCTTCGGTAGCTTATTCAACGACAGCGCCGTCTTCTGCCACTGCATCAGCTGGAACCCCGTCACGCTGGAACACACTCATCAATGTGCCTGAATGTTCGCAGATGGTCTATGCGGATGGTGGTGAAGTATGGTGCAGCCCCACATCCACTTCGATGGTACTGGCGTATTGGAACAACGATACAGGTGCCTGTGAGCCACGTGTCCGTGCGGCTGTGAGCGGCGTATACGATCGTATTTACAACGGTCATGGCAACTGGCCTTTCAACACCGCCTATGCTGCTACCCAGGGATATGAAGCTTATGTAGCACGCTTCACCAGCCTGGCGCGGGCTGAGGAATATATTGCTGCAGGCGTGCCTGTAGTAATGTCGATTGCATGGGGCAACGGGCAGTTGACCGGCGCTCCGATTCCATCCAGTTCGGGGCATCTGCTCGTATTGGTAGGTTTTGATGGTTCAGGGAATCCCATCATCAATGACCCGGCTGCAGCCAGCGACGCAGAAGTTACTCGCACTTACTTGCGTTCAGAATTTGAACCTCTCTGGCTGACAAAATCTGGCGGAACTGTGTATTTGATCTATCCTCAAGGGAGATCAGTACCTTCTGTACCGTAGATATCCAAGTTTTTAGTGATTACAAGCCGAAACCTCCGTCAATTTGGCGGAGGTTTTCATTTTATTGAATCAATGTTCATAATTATTGATTTTACTATTGACATATTTAATAAAACATTGTAATATTTGAATAATTAAATCGTAAATAGAAATTATATTAAACAAAACTTCGTTTTATTGAAGGTTGAATAAAAAAAAGGAGAAAACCATGTCTGATCTAGCGATCGAAGCCACTCAATTGGTAAAGAAGTTCCCCGCCCGGCCCGGGACTGGCGACAAAAAGATCGAAGGTGAATCAGCCCCAAGTCCAAAAAAGAAGCGCTGGCAGTTTTGGAAGAAGGAACCCAAAGCGCTATTTACCGCTGTTGACGGCGTCGATCTGCAAATCCAACGCGGAGAAATTTTCGGCTTGTTGGGTCCAAACGGCGCCGGCAAATCCACTACGATCCGCATGCTTTGCACGCTGCTCGAACCCACCAGTGGCACGGCGCAAGTCAATGGCTTTGATGTGGTCAAACAGGCGAACGATGTGCGCCGCAGTCTCGGCACGTTGCTGGCTGGCGAACGCAGTATTTATTGGAAACTCAGTGGGCGCGAGAACCTCGAATATTTTGCCGCGTTGTATCACATCCCCCAACCCATCGCGAAGAAACGTGTCGAAGAACTCATCGAGCGCATGGAGCTCAAAGACCGCGCGAATGAACTCGTTGAAAAATATTCCACCGGAATGCGCCAACGCGTCGCGATTGCCAAAGCTCTGCTCGCCCGCCCACCCATTCTACTTTTGGATGAACCCACGCTCGGACTCGACCCGCAAGCTGCCCGGCGCTTAAGGGAGCTGATCGCTGAACTGAAGCAGGAGGGTCACACCATTCTGCTGACGACTCACTATATGGAAGAAGCAGACCAACTCTCTGACCGCATCGGCATTATTGATACCGGCAAAGTCATTGCGCTCGATACCCCGGCTGGACTCAAACGCCGCATCGAACAAAAGGAAGTGATCAAGCTTGAGGTCACTGGCTGGCATAAAGAAATTGGCGACAAAATTAAAAGCATCTCCGGCATCGAGAATCTGATCACACGCCAACAAGGCGAAGCGGACTTATGGGAAGTGAACATGCAAGCCCAAAACAGCCGCACCGCCATTCCGCGCATCGTGGAACATATCAGCAGCAACGGCACACGCTTGATCAACATGAATATCGTTAAGCCATCTTTGGAAGATGTGTTCATCAGCCTTACCGGCAAAGCCCTGCGCGATTAGGAGATCATTATGGAAACATCTTTAACTCCGCAATCACTTGGGCAACGCGGACTGCTTTCAGATACACGCGCCTTCGGTGCAATCTTGCGCCGCGAATGGACGATCTTTACCCGCTACCCATCGTGGATCATTGCTCTATTGATCTGGCCCCTGATCTTCCCGATGTTATATATTCTTACGGCGCGCGCACTTTCAGGGCCTGATGGCAGCGGGCTAGCCGTGTTTATGAAAACGACTGGTGCCACCGATTACATCGGCTATATCATCATCGGTACAACGGTGTGGATGTGGCAAAACATTGTGCTTTGGGACGTTGGCTTCGCGCTCCGTCAGGAGCAAATGCGCGGCACACTCGAATCAAATTGGCTCTCCCCCACCTGGAGATTCGCCTATCTGCTCGGGCATACGGGTCCCCAAATTGTTTCCATGGTAATGTTCGTGCTGATCACTGCAGTTGAATTTGGTTTGATCTTTGGTGTGCGTTTGAATGGCAGCGGTTGGATGTTGGCGCTTGTAATGCTTGCAGCGATCCCTGCCATTTATGGATTGGGATTCGCGTTTGCCAGTCTGGTCATCACGGTGAAAGAAGCGAATGCCTTTGTCTTCCTCATCCGCGGACTGGTGATGATCTTCTGTGGTATCACTTTCCCGGTCGCCATACTACCTGAATGGATGCAAGCCTTTGCGCGTTGGCTTCCGCAAACCTATTTAATCCATGCGATGCGCACTGCAGCCTTCACGAATGCGGGTGTCAATGAGTTATTACCAGATCTAATTCCGTTGTTGTCGTTCGGCACGTTCTGGCTGATCATTGGCTACCTGGCCTTTATCTGGATGGAACGGCGTGCCCGCCAAACGGGCGCCATCGGACAATACTAAAAGGTGCAATGATGCAACTTACCACTCTCTCACAGCCCAACCTAAAGACACAGTTACGTTCCTTGTTCGTGATCGCCCGCAAGGACTGGAAGGTCTTTTGGCGCTATCCATTGAACGCGGTCTCCAACGTCTTCCAACCGATCATTTGGATCACCCCAGTTTACTTTATGGGCAAAGCCTTTAGCACCAATGGTCAAGCCACGGGCTTTGCCGCGTATAGCGGCAGCGGCGATTACATGTCCTATATCCTGCTGGGAACCGTCCTGACCAATTTCATTCTGACTGTATTTTGGGGTATGGGACTTGCCCTCAAAGAAGATATGGATGCGGGCGTACTCGAGTCCAACTGGCTGACCCCGGTCTCGCGCTTGTTGATCCTGGTAGGGCGAACCCTCACCAGCTTATTGACAACGACCATTACATCCTTGGTTATGCTCGCTCTCGGAGCAGCGTTGTTCGGCTTCAAACCGACTGGCAGCGCACTCGCTGCATTTCTGACCGCCATCCCCATGCTGCTCGGTCTATACGGATTTGGATTCGCCTTTGCCGGAGTTGTCCTGTTAATGCGTGACGCCAACACCTTGATCGATGTAGGCAGCTTCCTCGTACAGGGTTTTTCCGGCACGAACTTTCCAGTGAAATCGCTGCCCTATTGGTTGATCCCTGTTTCACTCATGCTGCCATTGACCTATGGACTGGATGCGATCCGCGGCTTTCTATTAAAAACAAATACACTGATGCCCATCAACACGGAGATCACCATCCTGATCGTGTTCATGTTCGTGATGTTATGGGGCGGCGCCCAGATCTTCTACCGCGTCGAACGGCGCGTTAGAAAGCTAGGCACATTGGGTCAACATTAGAAATTAAACTCTTTCGGTGTCCAAGCCACTGCAAGAGTCTAATCACAGCCTCCAACAGCCAGAGGATGGTTGTTGGAGGCTGGTCAATTTCATGGTCGGAAGAGAGGCGGGGGTTTAATTTTCTCATCATAAAATAGAACAGACGTGCTATAATCGGCGTTCCATCCACACGAAAGGACTTGCATGTTTACCCGGCTCAACAAAATCTATCACGAATTCCCCCAACGCTTCTGGATCGTCGTTGGCACCAGCTTTATTGACGGCATCGGCAACACTTTACTGTTTCCATTCTTCGCGCTCTACATCACCCAAAAATTCCACATCGGCATGACCCAGGCTGGTGTTCTGCTGGGCTTATCGTCGCTGGCGGGATTGTTCGGCGGCATACTTGGCGGCGCACTGACCGATAAATTCGGCAGGCGCAGCATCATTTTATTTGGGCTGGTATTCAGCGCACTAAGCTCACTGGCTTTCGGTTTCACCAACAGCCTGGCATTGATGTATCCACTCTCCATCATCATCGGTTTGATCGGGAGTCTCTCGCATCCCGCGCACGGCGCCATGGTGGCTGATATTCTGCCCGAAGAAAAACGGCAGGAAGGCTTTGGCATGTTACGCGTGGTCAACAACATGTCGTGGCTGGTCGGTCCCACCATCGCCGGGTTTGTTGCCTCCAAATCTTTTACAGCGCTTTTTATCTCCGACGCCATCATTAGCTGCATCGTGGCGGTGATCTTTTATCGCGCCATTCCCGAAAGTAAGCCTGCCCCCCATCCATCCGCGCAACCTGAAACCATTTTACAAACCCTCGCGGGCTATGGTCACGTTCTGCGCGACCTGGCTTTCATGGCGTTCATCACCGCTTGCATTCTCATGACTACCACGTATCAACAAATGTACAACTCACTCTCGGTGTATTTGCGCGACGTTCACGGCATTCAACCGCAAGGCTACGGCATTCTGCTTTCCACCAGCGCGATCACCGTGATCATCTTTCAATTCTGGACCACGCGCCAAATCAAACGCTACCCGCCCTTCCTCATGATGGCGCTCGGCGCGATCTTTTATGCGATTGGCTTCAGCCTCTTTGGCGTCTTCACCACACTGCCACTT
Source organism: uncultured Anaerolinea sp. (assembly GCA_964568115.1). Classification (GTDB taxonomy): domain Bacteria; phylum Chloroflexota; class Anaerolineae; order Anaerolineales; family Villigracilaceae; genus Defluviilinea. The sequence continues at coordinate 269 of CAZMQE010000093.1, read as the reverse complement.
TTTATGTTGAACGTGATCATCATCACCATCGGCGAAATGATCGTAATGCCTATCCTGCAAGCCGTGGTCGCAAACTTTGCGCCAGTAGAGATGCGCGGTCGCTACATGGCGATCTCTGGACTCACCTGGCTGATCCCCGCCACGATCGGTCCCGCCGCGGCTGGTTATATTTTAGATAACTACAACCCGAACCTGGTTTGGTACATCGGCGGGATATTATGTCTCGTCGCGGTATTTGGATTTTATTTACTGCACCTGCGCCTCAAATC
>CAZMQE010000092.1:3309-10363 GCA_964568115.1 uncultured Anaerolinea sp. | reverse complement strand
ACCAAAGCCTTCGACCTCAACCAATCGCGTCAGATCTTAACCAAAGCTGTCTCGCTGGGATTCCCGATCAAGATCCACGCTGATGAATTCGACAATCTCGGCGGTGCGAGTCTCGCAGCCGAGTTGGGTGCGGCGTCTGCAGATCATTTGGTGGTCACCTCCGATACCGATATCGCTGCATTAGGAAAATCAGAGACAGTTGCTGTCTCACTCCCTGGCACGCCGTTCGGGCTTGCTGAAAATCATTACACACCCGCTCAAAAACTGATCGCCGCGGATGCCTACTTCGCCCTCGCCACTGATTGCAACCCCGGCACCACGTGGAACGAGTCCATGCAATTTATCATTGCGCTGGCTTGTCGGGCGATGAAGATCACGCCTGCCCAGGCTATCGCCGCCTCCACGATCAATTCCGCCTACGCAATTCGAAAGTCCGATTCGATCGGCTCCATCGAAGTCGGCAAACAAGCGGATATGTTGATCCTGTCCGTGCCGGATTATCGTCAACTTGGGTATCGCTACGGCACGAACCTGGTCAAGCAGGTAATCAAACGGGGGAGGGTCTATACCGTGGATGTTGGGTATTATCGGACGGCATAAAACCTTTGCGCGCTTAGCGCCTTCGCGGTTAAAACAGCCCAACTGCGTAGTAAAATTCGTTTGACGGGGCTCCCCCGTCATTTTTTTATAGGAGAGTGGCTTGGATACACAGTGGGTCGTGTTTGTCATTGTGTTGATTTCGAATGCAATCATTGCATCTGTGATCGCGCTTCTGCTTGGTCGCAAACACCCTGCACCCGGTCGGAATGCGATGCAATGGATGCTCGTGGGGCTGGCAGTTTGGGCATTTTGCTATGCCATGATCACGCTCTCTTCATCGCTGGATGCCAAAAAGTTTTGGCTGAAGATGGAGAATATTGGCATTCTCACAGTTCCAGCTTTATGGCTGATCTTCACTGTGCAATATGCGCAGGTTGATCGATGGTTGAATAGATATACGGGTGCATTGCTTTTTGTGATCCCCCTAGTCTCACTGATCCTCCTGTTTTCAAACAACTGGTTTCATTATTTTTATGCCTCGGTTCGCCCAGTTTCTGAAAGCGGCGGACCTTTGGTCATCGAACGCGGACCCTGGTATTTGGTAGCCGCCATTCAGGCTTATCTATTCAATCTCGTGGGCATGGGGGTGCTCATCTGGCGTTTTGTGTACTATCGAAACATTTATCGCAAACAACTGACGATCCTGATCGGGGCGGTGTTGATCCCCTTGATCGTGAATGTCTTTTATCAGTTTGCGCCGAAGATCATACCGGCTTTTTCCATTCCCATTGACCTGACACCGGTCTCTTTTACATTGACCGCTTTTCTGCTCAGTGCGGGTGTGCTTGGCTTGCAACTCTTCGACTTGATTCCGATCGCTCGCCATACGGTGTTGGAACACATCCCTGAAATGGTTTTTGTGGTGGATGCGCATGATCGGTTACTCGATGCAAACTCGGTGGCGCAGAAAACATTGGGCAAGCCTTTGGATGAGATCATTGGCAAAGACCCGTTGGAAGTATTTAGCGCGTGGCCCCAACTCATCAACCGCTTTCTGACCGCCGATGAATCGCATGAAGAGATCCAGATTCCCGGTGACCCGCCGCGCACACTGGACTTGAACGTCTCTGCCCTGTATAACCAATTCAACCAACTGGAAGGGCGGGTCATCGTGGCGCATGATGTGACGGAACGTAAATGGCTGGAAGATGACTTGAAGTATGCCAATGAAGTGCTCAGTAACCAATTGGACGAGATCAACAAACTGCGCGATGAACTCCAGGAACAGGCGATCCGTGACCCGTTGACGAATGCCTACAACCGCCGCTATCTATCCGAGTTCCTTGATAAGGAAATTGGGCGCGCTGAACGCGAGAACACGCCAGTCACAGTGGTGATCATGGATATGGATAACTTCAAGCAGTTCAATGATACCTATGGTCACAAATGCGGGGATCTGATCCTGCAATCCATCACGAAATTCTTAAATGAACACTCGCGGCGTGGGGATGTGGTCTGTCGTTACGGTGGTGAGGAGTTTGTCATTCTCATGCCGAACGCCTCTCTTGAAACCGGGTTTGAACGTGCTGAAATGTGGCGGCAGGATTTTTCAGAAAGTGTGATCGATTATGAAGGCATGCGCTTATCTGCCACATTCTCAGCAGGCGTGGCGACTTTCCCGTTGCACGGCAAGACGGGTGATGCCATTCTACAAGCTGCCGATAAAGCCCTGTATTGGTCCAAGGATGCGGGGAAAAATAAAGTGATCCAGTATGGTGATTAAGTGACTTTGTCAAATGTCATGCTGAGCGATAGCGAAGCATCTCTACCTCATAAGAAGAGACCCTTCGCTCCGCTCGGGGAATCATGTTTTTAGAAGAACCTTTAGGAGCAACTCATGCAAATTGACCTGATCGGTGTGCCGATCGATCTTGGTGCCGGGCGCCGTGGTGTGGATATGGGTCCCAGTGCTATTCGTTATGCTCACCTGCATAATAAGTTGGAAGAGTTGGGCTATGCCATTGAAGATAAGGGCAATATCGAAGTGCCCATTCAAGAGATGTGCAGTATTACAGACCCAAAACTGAAATATATTGATTGCATCATTCCCATGGGACGGCGCATTGGTGGCGCGGTAGCTACTTCCATTCAAGGCGGGCGTTTCCCATTGGTATTGGGCGGCGACCATAGTTTGTCGGTGGGTTCGATCCGTGGTGCAGCGAAACATAAAAAACTCGGTGTGATCTGGGTGGATGCGCACGCTGATTTCAACACGCCTGAAACCACGCCTTCAGGAAATATTCACGGCATGCCGCTCGCTGCATTATGCGGACTCGGCGATCCGCGCCTTGTCTCACTCTGGGATGAGACGCCTCCGGTTCTGGACCCGCAGCGGGTGGCTGTGATCGGAGCGCGTGACCTCGACTCAGGCGAAAAGCAAAACCTGCGTGAAGCGGGCGTGATGGTGCAAAGCATGGAGCAGATCGACCGGATTGGCATGGTCACTGCATTAGAGCGCGCCATCGAACGCGTCAGCCGCGATGTGGATGGGATCTATTTATCGTTCGATATGGATTCGCTTGATCCGCGTCACGCGCCGGGTGTGGGGACGCCTGTCCCTGGCGGCTTGACCTTTCGCGAAGCGCATCTGGCTTGCGAGGTGATCGCTGAGACCGGCAAGCTCATCGGTATGGATATGGTGGAAGTCAACCCGATTCTGGATGTGCAGAATCAAACGGCGATCCTGGCGGTGGAATTTATCCGCTCGGCGCTGGGTTCGCGGATCTGGAGCGGGTAACGCGCCTTACGCAAAACCTCTTTCCGACCCTGAAAGGGTCGAATGATTATAGATTTTAATGCGTGCTAAAATCCAACCCCGAAGGGGTGTCATAGGCTGTAAAATTCATATCATCCCTTCGGGATTTTGATCTCTTGTGCGATATTTTCTATAATCCTTTCATCCCTTCGGGATTGAAATATGTAAGGTGAGTGAATAACATATCATAGACTGTCACTCACGCAGGTTAATGGAATACAGAATGTTGATATCCAATCAAACCCGCGCCACGATATCGTCAGATTGAAAAAGACATTTTGAAACCGAAGCAGGCTTAGGTCAAAAAAAGAGGCGGGCTTGTTTTGCATCCCGAATGAGGCTAAAATACATTTATGTCAAATCTATATGGACCCATCCTGATCGTTGAAGATGTCCCGAACGTACTTGAGCTGCTGGAAGTGACCCTGCGCTTTAAGGGGTATGCCGTGATCACTGCCCGCAATGGTGAAGAAGCGTTGGAAGTGATCGCAAAGACACGTCCAGCATTGATCATTACGGATATTCTGATGCCCAAAATGGATGGTTATGCCTTTGTGCAAAAGTTGCGGCTGAACCCGGAGACGCGCAGTATCTCGGTGGTCTTTCTTTCAGCAACCTATGTGACACCCGAAGATAAGGATTTTGCCTTGAGCCTGGGCGCCGCGCGCTTTATGGAAAAGCCGATCGATACCGAAGACTTTTTGTTGACGGTGGCAGAGCTTGTGACGCAGCAATCAGCCACACAGCCTCGCCCGCTGGATATGGAAAAATTCTACGAGGGGTATCGCACACGCCTGGAAAATAAGCTGCGCCATAAAAATACACAGATCGCGCGCGCTGAGCGCTTGTTGCCAACCCTGCCGCCCGATCAGAAGCCCGCGTTTGAAGCGTTGTTACAGCAATCGGTGCGCGACCGTGATGAAATCCAGATCGAGCTTCTTGATATTTATAAAACGATCGAAGAATTAAAAAAGCAGGATTAATATTTCAGCGGCGGGCTATCAATAGCCCGCCGCAAATCATTTAAGGGATGAATACCATGCAACCAACATTAACTTATCTTGAAAATCTGGCGCGCCGCTCTGGTGAGATCTTGCGCGCTGGCTATAACCAGGAACATCAGGTGGGCTACAAAGGCGTGATCGATCTGGTGACCGAAGTGGATCATCAATCTGAGGCGTATTTGTTAGGCGAAGTGCAGAGGGATTTTCCTGAACATCATATTTTCTCGGAAGAGAGCGGCATCATTCAAGGGGATGTGGAAAACATCTGGTACATCGATCCGCTCGATGGAACGGTGAACTATGCCCATCATGTGCCGGTCTTTTGTGTTTCGATCGGATATGCCTTTCAGGGACAGTTGACGTTGGGTGTGGTCTATGAGCCTTTGCGCGATGAGATGTTCAGCGCTGAACGCGGTAAAGGCGCATACTTAAATGGTAAACAGTTGAAAGCCTCGGCTGTGACTGAATTGCAGAGGAGCCTGTTGGTGACCGGCTTTCCGTACGATACGTGGAACACCAAGCTGGATAATTTTGCCAACTTCGAAAAGTTCGGCAAGCTCACGCAGGGTGTGCGGCGGCTTGGTTCGGCCGCGTTGGATCTTTCGTACGTGGCGGCGGGGCGCTTCGATGGGTTTTGGGAACTCTCACTCAAACCGTGGGATGTTGCCGCAGGTGGTTTGGTCTGTTTGGAAGCGGGGGCAATCGTCACCAATATTCATGGCGCTTCCGATTTTATTTCTGCGCCGCAATCCATTCTGGCTGCTGCGCCGGGGATTCACGCGAGAATGTTGGCAGAGTTAGGTAACCGTTAAAACACAGCCGATCAAAATTATAATGATATTCGGATGAAATTCCTTCGCTAAATGTATGTAAAATAGAAGGAGTTTCATCTGAATTCTATGTTAGCAAAATCGATCCCGATCAGTAAGACCAAGATCATCGTTCCGCACCGCCGCCCTGAGTTACTTTCCCGCCCTCGTTTGCTGGAGAGTATGAAGGGCTTGTTGAACAACAAACTGCTATTGCTTTCAGCACCAGCGGGTTATGGCAAAACGTCTCTGTTGATCGATCTGGCGCAAACCATCGAGATGAAGGTGTGCTGGCTTGCACTTGATCCCCTCGACCGTAATCCTCAAAGATTTATGGCTTATCTGATCGCCTCGTTGAATGAGCGTTTTCCAGGGGTGGGCGAAACATCCAGAACCATGCTCAAGCAGTTGAAGTCCATTGAAAAAGATTCTGAGAACCTGCTGGTCACCCTGACCAATGAACTTTATGAATGTGTCGAAGATGATTATCTGCTGATCATTGATGACTATCATTTGCTTGATGAAGCACCGATCATCTCTTTCCTGCTGAATCGTTTCCTCCAATTGGTAGATGAGAATTGTCATGTCTTGATCTCTTCACGCTCCCTGCCTGATCTGGATGATGTCACCTTGATGGTTGCGCGTGAACAGGTCGCTGGCCTTAGCCATGCCGAGCTGGCTTTTTTGCCGCGTGAGATCCAGGCGTTGTATGTGCAAAATCACCATCAACATCTCTCTGATGAAGCAGCCAAAGAACTTGCCGAGCAAACCGGTGGCTGGATCACTGGCATGGTGCTTTCGAACTTGCAGGGTGTGCGCATTTCAGGTGTGGATACATTTGCTTATCTGGGACATCAAGTACTCGATCAACAGCCTGACCACGTGCGTGAATTTCTGTTGCGGACTTCCCTGCCCGAGGAATTTAACGTTGAATTTTGTGAAAACGTCCTAGCCCCGTTCTACGCTTCGCGTGGACCTCAAAACTGGTTCGCCTTCATGGGCTTGATCCTCGAGAAAAATCTTTTCGTGCTCCCCCTCGGTGATGATGGCCGCTGGCTTCGCTATCATCCGCTCTTTCGTGAATTCCTGCAATCCCGCTTGAGGGAGGAGTATCCAAATGAGATCCGCTTGATGCTTGAGCGCATGGTGAAAAACTATGAGCAAGCCGGTGAATGGGAAAAAGCATACTATACCTGCAAACAATTGAACGCTCCTGAAGCCCTGGCAGATGTAGTTGAACATGCGGGCACCGCCATGTTGCAATCTGCTCTGGTGACGCTCGAAGGTTGGGTCAATGCCTTGCCGCCGTCCATTGTGATAAAGCGTCCAGGCTTGATCTCATTGCTGGGACCTCTGGCTGCCATGAAAGGGAATTTACAAGAATCCAACCGGTTGCTTGATAAGGCAGTAGCGGCATATAGAAAAGAGCACAATCAAGCTGGTCTGACACTTGCTTTAACGCGTCGTGCCAATACCCTGCGCCTTTTGGGAAACTATGACGAGTCGATGCATGATATTGATGAGGCTTTGCGCCTGTCTGAATCTAACTCAAAGCTCCAGCCCGATTATGCAGAGGCGTTGCGGCTCAAAGGTTTGAATCTTTACAGGCTCGGTGAAGCGCGTCAGGCGGTGAATATTCTTGAACATTCACTCCTGCTTTATTCCACCATGCATGAGACTGGCCGAGTTGCTGCATTATTAATGGAAACGGGCATGGCGCATCGTGCGATCGGTGATGTGGAATCTGCCAGGCACTCCTACCAGGAGGCGTTAAAGATTCAGGTGGCTGAAAAGAATCTGTACTATCAAGCTGAAACATTGAATAACCTTGCCGTGCTTTATCATTCGGTGGGTGAGTATGAACTGGCTTGCGAAACATTCGAGCA
>CAZMQE010000092.1:0-3209 GCA_964568115.1 uncultured Anaerolinea sp. | reverse complement strand
CATAAAAGCGAGAGACGAAATTCAGAGTGTTCTTAAGTCCATGGGAATGTCCGATCACGCCTTGCTGGTAACAATCCTGCAAGTTGCGCCATTCCTGGATGATTTAAGAGATGATTTACAAGTTGGGCGATCTGTAAATACATTGCTCGAAAAGTCTCAGATGCTAAAAGAGCGGTTGCCTGCCATTCGCAGAGCATTGCGCCATCATGTGCAATCCATTCAAATGCCGATGGCAAATATCGTCATTCGGGCATTTGGACGCCCCGAAGTGGCGGTAAATGGAAAAGCTGTAAACATGTCCGATTGGCGCACGCAATCTGTCCGGGACCTGTTCTTCTATTTTCTATTTAAACGCGAAGCTGTTACAAAAGAACAAGTGGGCGTTGCTTTGTTGCCCGAGATCCCAGATCTACAGACTCTGAAAAAGCGCTTTAAGAATGAAATCTACCGCTTGCGCCGTGCCGTAGGCAGAGAGGTGATTGTTTTTGATGAGGAGTATTACCTCTTCAACCGTGCGTTGGATTATGAATATGATGTAGAAGCCTTTGACACATATTTGAAGCGCGCGGACAAATCCCGCGAAACTGCTGAAAAGATCGAATGGTATCAAAAAGCTGTTAATTTGGTGCAGGGGACTTATTTATCTGATGTGGATGCTGATTGGGTTATCCATGAACGTGCGCGTTTAGAGCAGGCATATACTGCAGCATTGGAGAGCCTGGCACGCCTATATTTAAATGTGAATCAATTGGAAAAATGCATCTCGATCTGCCAACTGGGACTTACCCTCAATCCATGTAATGAGACGCTATACCAATTATCCATGCGCGCCAATGCAGTATTAGGTGACCGCGCCTCCATTGCAAGACTTTATCAGGCTTGCAAGGCAGCTTTAGATGATGAGCTAGGTTTAGCGCCATCCCTGGAAACCGAAACGCTCTTCCATGAGTTAACCATGTAGTATATGTAGTATAGTTGTCTAGACTGACTTTGCAGTCTGTTTTGCATCCTGGGGGAAAGTATCATGGGACAAATCAATGAGAAAGGAAATGCCCATGAAAACCAAACTTGCTCAAATCGTTTTTTATATCAACAATATTGACCGCCGTTACATTCAAACTGCCTATTTTATATTCATGCTGGCAATGTTTATTCTGCGTATGCCGGATGATGGTAGTAGCGGGACGCGCTAAAAAAGCCGGAGTGATATATGGCAATACTTGCACTAAATAACTTCTCCACGACTCCTTTGAGGTTGCGTAAATCCGCTAATGCCCGCACAGGTTTGCAGCGTTTGTTTGCCGCAGCCATCGTGAGCGACCAATTCCGCACAACCCTGCTCAGCAAACCAGAGGAAGCGTTGGCGAATGGTTACCTCGGTCAAACATTCATGTTAACCGACCAGGAAAAGACGCTCATTCAATCTATTCGCGCAGATACGTTGACAGATCTCGCTCAAAAGGTGAATCGAGCATTGAAAGATGTTTGATCGAAAAGGCAATAGACAGCATCAGTCGCAAACCAATGGTTGTGTACTGATGCGCGTACCGGGTGACGCGGTGGACTTGGGGCGCGCGGTGATTAGGGGATCACTGTGCCCCGCGTCAACCTTTTAATTGAAGTATTATGAAAAAAATCCCTCGTGACACGTCCATCACCGCTAAAAATCTTGATGTGCCCCTTCAGGCATTTTCTGATTTAAACCTGGTGATCGATTCAAACGGGGTGATTCTGGAATACAAGCCCGGATACTTCCTCACCCCTGGTTCCCCCGAGATTGCATCAGGTCTAAAAATACAGGAAGTATTTTCATCTGAAGTAGTTGAAAAAATTGAGCTGGCTTTAGCTGCATCCCGGAAGACCTCTGAAATAAATGCTTTTGAGTATTTAGATCGCGAACATTGGTTTGATGCGCGCCTTGTACCGATTGCAGAATCTCGGGTGTTGTTTGTAGCGCGCAATATCACCCAATGTAAAGAAACCGAAAACCGGATGAAGCGACAGATGCAGCAACTTTCTGTGCTGCGCTCCATTGACCTGGCAATCGCTTCAGGGCTGGACCTGAACCTGCTTCTCGCCATGCTGTTGGATCAGCTCAATGAGTTGATGCAGATCGATGCGGTCGCAGTCCTTTTGTTAAACCCCAAAACGAATCACCTGGAATTTACGGCCGGGAAGGGTTTTCGCTCCAGCAGTCTGCAATACACCCATTTGAAACTTGGCGATGGCTGCGCCGGACGCGTGGCGTTGGAAAGAAAGCTGCTGAATGTGCCTGATCTCAAAGCGAATCAAATGGAGTTCGGACGTTCGCCTTTGTTTCAGGTGGAAGGTTTTGTTGCCTATTACGGAGTCCCGCTGATCGCCAAGGGACGCGTGTTGGGCGTGCTCGAAATGTTCCATCGCTCCGAGTTGCAACCCGATGCGGATTGGTTGAACTTTCTCAACATGATCGCCGGGCAGGCGGCGATCGCCATCGATAGTGCCATCATGTTCAGGGAACTGCAGAAGTCAAATATTGAATTGAGCCTGGCATACGATGCTACGATCGAGGGCTTAATGCGGGCTTTGGATCTGCGTGACAGGGAAACCGAAGAACATACTCGCCGCGTTTCAGATACTACTGTCAAGCTGGCTGTCCACTTGGGGGTGAGCGAAACAGACTTGATCCACATCCGACGCGGAGCGATCTTGCATGATATTGGCAAGGTAGCGATTCCCGATCGCATCTTGTTCAAGCCTGGCCCGTTGGCGGATGATGAATGGAGTATCATGCGTCGGCATCCCGGCATCGCCGTTGACTTGCTTTCATCTGTGTCGTATCTTGCGCCAGCGCTGGAGATTCCGCACTGGCATCATGAAAGGTGGGATGGCACTGGCTATCCAGATCGTTTACGTGGCAAAGAGATCCCGTTCTCGGCCAGGTTGTTCGCCCTTGTGGATGTGTACGATGCGCTGACATCCAACCGCCCCTACCGGGCTGCCTGGTCGAAAGAGGAGACGCTCCTTTATATTGAAAGCCAGTCTGGGAAACACTTTGACCCGGTCATTGTGCCAAAATTTGTCGACTTTATGAACAACTATCCAAACTAGCAGTTTACAAAGTGTTCCATGCTCTTGACCAGCCTATCCAACCGCGTTAGAATACCGCCTTGCTTGCCCTCGTAGCTCAGTGGATTAGAGCGCTTGCTTGCGGAGCAATAGGTCGCGTG
>CAZMQE010000091.1:5960-10427 GCA_964568115.1 uncultured Anaerolinea sp. | reverse complement strand
ATGGGTTGTGCTTATGGCTCCAACTGTTATGTGACCTTCCGTTTGGATTACATGACCACCAACGGTACGATAAAAACTTTCGCAACCTGGCGTGAAAGCAACGACAAGCTCAACCATAGCGTGGACGTGAACCTGGCGCCCTTGGCTGGTCAGAACGTGCGCTTCATCCTGACACTGCTTGCGACTGGTTCCGCTACCAATGACAAGGCAACCTGGATCGCGCCCTACATTCAACGGCTCGATACTTCGGGGCAGGTCCCGCCGACGGTAACACCCGTCAACACGCCAGTCACCATGCCGGGCACGATCGTCCCATCGCCATATATCCGCAAGTTGTACATGTTCGATTCGCTCAATGGTTGGGCACTTGGGAATTACGTCCTGCGGACAAATGACGGCGGCGCAACCTGGTACAACGTCACCATGCCGGGCGTTCAGTATGTGGGGAATGCTTTCTTCCAAAATGCCACGCGTGGCTGGGTCTTCGGACCATCACCTGATATGGAAAGTAGTGTCGGTGTGTTATTCCGCACGACCGACGGCGGTCGCACATGGACGCAATACAACACCCCATTCAACGGCGGACTCATCCAGTTCATTAACGACGCGAATGGCTTTGCGCTATCCGGCAATCCCTCCGGCATGTTCAAACAGGCAGTTGATCTGTATCAGACCACCGATGGCGGTGCAACCTGGGTACGCAAATACACCAACAATCCTCTCGACCCGAGTGCCGGCACCGGTCTGCCGTTTAGCGGAATTAAAGAAGGCATGACCTTCCGCGATACTTTGCGCGGTTGGGTTGGCGGCGAAAGTCCGCTCACTGGAAGTGTCTACATTTACAAAACGAATGACAGTGGCACAACCTGGGCTCAACAGACTCTTTCCCTGCCATCTGGCTATTCCAACGTGCCCATGAGCACCTACGCGCCCACGTTCTTCAACGCCAATGACGGAGTCCTGCCCGTATGGATGTCGCTGGATGTTGGCAAGCGTGACTTGTATATTTATGTCACTCACGATGGCGGTACCACATGGACGCGTTCAGCCAGTTTCGCACGTCAGGGCTGGAACGCGGATTTCGTATCCGTGAACGATGGTTTCACCTGGAATGCGGGCGGTTATCTCCAAGTCACACACAATGCCGGTGGCAGCTGGACTCAGGTTGCTTCGAACGTCAATTTTGGCGAAAATATTCCCACCCTGGACTTTGTCTCCACGACAACAGGCTGGGCGGTTCAGAATAACGAGAACGGAGCGACATCACTCTATCGCACGACCAACGGCGGCGCCACATGGACTTTGCTCAGCGGCTCGACGCAAGCCCTGCCCGAATTGAGTATCGAGACCATCCGCATCGAATTGCAGAACACCAGCTGCCTTGCTCCGAACGACACGATGGGAGTGCGGGTCTGGATCAAGAACAACGGTCAAGCCGCGGCAGGAAGCTTTGTCGTCACTGTGAACAATATCCAACAAACGGTGAATGGACTCGGCGTCGGCGAAACAATTCCATTATTCTTCGCCACGAGCAACAATCCGGTGACCGCCGTTGTCGACTCAACGAATGTGATCAATGAAAGCAACGAAACCAACAATACGCGCTCCGAGATGGTGCCGGTGCCCACGCCGCCATTGCCGTGCGTAACCAATACACCTGCGCCACAGGATTTCAATACCTTTGGTCAAGCTATCGTCACAGCCTTGAACGCGCGCAATTTCGAAACGGCAAAAGTCTTGATGGATGAAACGTTCGTGTTCGCCTTCTGGCAGTCACAAGGCACATCCTACCCAGCTAATCTTGCCATCGAACAATTACGGACGAATTTCCTGAGCGCAACGCCATTGGTGTCTGACCCTAATAAAGATCTGAATACGCTCCTCGATGGCTTGAACCCATACGCGATCATGGGACTGGACCCCGCCAAGTCACAAGGTTTGTTCGTCTCGGGTTGGGGATTGGATGGCAAGGGCGAAGCCATCTTCTATATGACCCGCCTTGCAGATGGAAGCATCTACTGGCACAGCGTCCTCAGCGCACCTACCGGCTTCAAACCTGTAGCGCTGAAGGGACCCTACGCTGTTATCAATGTCGCGGATAATGACGTGTTGAACATCCGCTCGGGGGCGGGCGTCAACCAGCCCATCGTTGGGTCCTATCCTCCAGATGCGATCGATGTCATGGAAACAGGAGCAAGCGCAAATGCGGATGGAGCCGTGTGGGTGGAAGTCCGCAGGGGTGACGGAGTAACTGGTTGGGTCAATTCATCCTATTTGACCGAATATGTCACGCACGCTGCCTTCTGCGCCGATACACGTGTCACCGCTTTGATCGAACAGGTGAAACAGAGCATGGTGCAATCGAACGGAAGCTTGTTCAAGCCCCTGGTGAGTCCGGCGCATGGTGTGAACATGCACCTGTGGGCATACGGACCCGGAATCAATTTCACACAAAATGCTTCCGCAAATATTTACGCCGATACCACCAACTATAGCTGGGGCGGCGGACCCAGCGGCTTGCCGGATGTTGGTATGTTCAAGAATATTGTTCAGCCGAAATATTTGGAGGTGTTCAACGCGGCGAATATGGAAACATATTGCGATAACCTCACAAAGGTCTATCCACTATACCGCCCGTGGCCCTATGCGAACATCCACTACTACAACCTATACAAACCCGCCTCTGATCTATTCTTCGACTTCCGCTCCTTGTTGATCGGTATTGAATACATCAACGGCCAGCCATACCTGTATGGCATGGTCACGGTGATTTGGGAACCGTAGAAAAACACCATTCATTAAATGCTCTGGCAGGGGCTTTGCCCCTGCCAGAGCATTTTCTATTTCCTTACACGTTCGAAGCGCCCTTGATAAACTTCGAAAGGTCGGTCTTCATCTGCTTGAGCGATGGGATGTGGATATACATCATATGCCCCGCATCATAATATTCCATCGTCACATTCTTGCGTAACTCTTCATCCAAGCCCAAATGATTGAAGGTATATTCCGTGGCAAAGTACGGTGTCCCGAGATCATAATAGCCATTCGCCACAAAGACTTTGAGGTGATGGTTATAGGTCATCGCGGCGCGCAACGTCTCACCCACGTTGACATAGGCATTCTCAAATTCACGGTACGACCACGGATGCACAAAGCCGCTCAAGATCTCGTAAGGCAGGTCGGTCTCGAACTTCAACTCCCGCCGGATGTAATCATAGAACGCCGCGGTATATGGTCCCATGATGTTCGTCAGCAAAGGATCATACTCGGGTGTTTCTTTAACGCCTAAGCGGTCGCGACCGATCAAACGCGCGTCGAGCCGTCCCACGGTGAGTCCGCGCTCGCGCAGCAGTTCCTTGAAAAAGTGTTGATCATTGATCCGCAGATTCGAGCGTTCAATAAATTGCTCAGAGATACCCGTATATTGTGAAAGTCGCTTCACGATATCGGCGCGTTCTTCCTTCGTCAACGCATCGCCTTTGAGCAACGCTTTGGCATAATCACCGAGTGCAAACTCTTCTGCTTCTTTGAGCCACTCTTGCAACGGCTTATGTGGTTTCAAAACATTGTGATACCATGCGGTCGCGGTATACCCGGGCAGAAACATCAAATAGGGCAGGTCATTATTGACATTGAAATCTGTCGTCGTGAAATCAAGGATCGACGAGATCAACATGATCCCGTTCAGGTACATACCATGCCGTTCCTGCAAATATCCTGAAAGCCCGGCTGAGCGCGTAGTGCCGTATGATTCACCGATCAAAAATTTCGGCGAAAGCCAACGGTTGTTGCGCGTGGTGTACAAGCGAATAAAATCGCCGACCAATTCAATATCTTTTTTGAAGCCGTGCCATTGCTTCGGCGCCACGCCTTCCACTGGTCGCGTATAGCCCGTGTTCATGGGGTCAATAAAGACCAGATCTGTTTCATCGAGGATCGAAAACTCATTATCGGTCAATTGATACGGCGGCGGTGGCAACTCACCATCCTTATGCATCAACACGCGCCGCGGTCCCAACACACCGAGATGCAGCCATACGGACGCTGAACCAGGTCCGCCATTGAACGAAAAGGTCAGCGGACGTTTGGCTGGATCTTTGACGCCATCCTTGGAATAGGCGACAAAGAAGACTTGCGCCTTGGGCTTCTCGCCTTCCGCTTCTTTCTCACGATCGGCTGTTTCCTCTTTCAGGACCATCGTCCCCGCTGTGACCGTGTACTTGATCTCCTTGCCCTTGATCTTGATGGAATGTTTCGACACCACCAATTTATCTTCGGCTTTGGGCTGGGCTTCCTTCTTTTCTTCTTTCTTCTCTTCGGGTTTCTTTTCGTCTGCCATGGGTTTCTCCATTCTATTTATTTTGCAATAAAGGTTTTTAGTCTATCGAACGGCAGGGCATCGATCTTTCTATTTCCATACCCTGCCATTGTTTCTGCCATGCACAAGGAATTATAAATCGCTTCTTC
>CAZMQE010000091.1:0-5860 GCA_964568115.1 uncultured Anaerolinea sp. | reverse complement strand
ACCCCGCCAAAATTTGATTGCACCAAAACGCCAATAGTAAATCCGCCAAGATTACCTGGCAGAACACGCGAACTTGTGCCGATGCCACCCTTCCACCCAAAACAGACTGTCCCGGTGCCAGCGCCTACACAGCCTTCTGCAATGGGACAAGACGATGCATTCGCAAGCGCTTGAATCACATGTTCTTTTGTCACCGCCATTTTGCGGGTGTTATTCAACAGCCCGTCATTCGTCTCCCCCACCATGGGATTCACACTGCGCACTTCTTCATTGCCACGCTGAGCCAGCGTCCAATCAATCAGCGCTTCCGCCGCACGCGGAACGGATAATGTATTTGTCAAAACGATCGGGGTTTCGATCTCGCCCAGTTCATCCACTTGCGTTGACCCCATCAACTTGCCAAAGCCATTCCCAACCACGATCCCCGCCGGGACTTTATCTTGAAAAATATTTCCCGCATGCGGGAGAATTGCCGTGACGCCAGTACGAACATCGTCCCCTTCGATCAAAGTGACCTGTCCAACTTTCACGCCTGCCACATCCGTGATGGCATTCCACTTGCCGGTGGGCAGAATACCGGGTGAAATCCCTAACTCACGAACACGTTTGCGTCGCTCCATGTTTATTCGGTGTAGATCTTTTCGGTCAATGCATCCAGTTCGGGGACGATCATTTTCAACAGCCAGCGCGCCAGCCATTCAAAAGGTTTCAATAAAAGGTAAGCGCCATCTGCAAGAAAGGGGCTGTGAATTCTGCGTGCCAGAGCTTTCCCAATAACATCATAGATTCTGCGCAGGGCTGCATGCCAATGCGGCTTGACCGCCAGCAACGCCAGCTCCGCAAACTTCAAGACTTGCAACTGTCCATTCACCGGCATGGATTTTCCATCCGCCCGCCGAACAAGCCGGGAACCTACAACTCGAGGATGCCCTTGCGCAGCAGCAGTGGCAATGTAACAATCAGGCGGCGGTTGTGGCGGCAACGCGGCATAAAGCTCGAACATCTTCAAGATATCATACCGCCACGCTGCGGCATAAGTCCCCAGCCACGCCACCAGACCCAACCCACGAAAGAGTGTCAGCTTGGTTTCATAGTTCTTATATAACCAAACCCCGGCGCGCAATGCCAACAACAACGACCAAAACGGTGCTGCCATTGTCAACCCGATCAACCCCAAGATCGGCAAACCGCCGCGCGTTATTGCAAGTCCAATCAGCAAACTGACCACAATCAAAATCAGCAAGGTTTGATTTACTTTTGCGGTAGTCCATTTGGAAACGACCCAGCGATAGAGCGGCGGCAAAACAAAAGGCAAGAGCCATATCAGCACGATGATGTAGGCGAACGAATAAAACGAATAAATCAAAGAAATAATACTGTATTGCAAAGCCAGCAGGATACCGGTATAGATTCCCACCCGAATGACGAACCGTGGAGCAAAACGCTGGGGCGCAAACATCAGGTATAGATAACAAATAACTGAATAAGCCAACAGTAGAATAAACCCAAGCGAGGCTTGCGGGAAGAGGAACAAGATCACATACGAGTTAAACTCCCCGTTTTGCCATTCTGGTTTAAATGCATCTGTCGCCCAAAAAGAGATGGCGGGCAAGATCGTGATGAACAAACCATACAAGACGCGTCCCCACACCGAGGTTGGGAAGGGTAATACCACCGGCTCAGTTGCCGCATCAATTGGGTCTGTGTCTGTTTCAAGACTCATGCTTTATTTCTTCCGGTTGATCAGACTATAAACTTCTTTTTTATTCCAGCCGCTTTGCTCTGCCAATGCAACGGAAATATCCTTGGCAGATTTTTCGCTTTGCAATTCTTGCTCGATCGCCGCTAGCAGTTCAGCTTCTGTCCACTGACTTCTTTCTTCTTTCTGCTTGCCTTCTATAACCAGCGTGAACTCACCCCTCGCAGGCTGGGACTTGAAATATTCCACCGCCCCGCTGATCGTCCCACGCCAGTATTCTTCGAACAGCTTGGTCATTTCGCGCGCGACGCAGATGCGCCGGTCGCCGAGAATGGAGAGCAGATCTTCGAGCGATTCCACGATCCGATGTGGGGATTCGAAGAAGACCAATGTGTAGGGATGGCTTTCCACTTCTTGCAGGCGTTTGTGTCGGTCGCTGGTTTTGCTGGGGAGATAACCAAGGTAGAGGAACGAGTCCGTGGGTAAGCCGGAAACAGCTAAGGCGGTGATGGGAGCCGAGGGACCGGGAACAGGCACAACGTCATGATTGGAAGCGAGGGCGGCGCGGACAAGTTCATAGCCGGGGTCGTTGATTGCTGGAGTCCCGGCATCCGAAACCAAAGCAACGTCGCCAGTTCCAAGCTTGTCGAGGATGTAATCCAATTTATTGAGTTTGTTGTGTTCAAAGTAACTGGTGAGCTGTGTCTCGATCGCGAAGTGCTTGAGCAGTTTCCCCGTGTGACGCGTATCTTCGGCGGCGATGAGACTCGCTTCGCGCAAAACACGCACCGCGCGCGGCGACATATCTTCCAGATTTCCGATGGGGGTGGCAACGAGATAAAGGGTACCCATGCGGTGATTGTATCACTGCTTATTTTCGGTGCCGGTAATGACCAAGCCCTGCATAAAGTAGCGCTGGGCAAAAAACAAGATCAACACTGGCACAGCCAGCATAATGAGCGTGCTGGCTTCGATTACATTATCAATGCGTATCAAAGATTGATAATTTTGAACAGCAAAGGAAACCGGCATCCAAGTGGAAGACGAACCGAGATACAAAGAAGCGAGACGGGTTTCGTTCCACGTATAGAAAAAGTGCAGCAATGAAACCGTGATGACCACGGGCCACGCTTGCGGCAGGATGACCGAGATCAACCGGCGCAAGGGACCGGCGCCATCGAGCATGGCAGCTTCTTCGAGATCGACCGGGAAACTTTTGAAGTTTTGGCGCAAGAGGAAGATATAAACCGCGTTACCGAAAAAGAGATGGATCAGCAGAGGCAGGATCGTGCCGCGCCATTGCAAGATTTTGATATACATATAAAAGGTCGGAATAAAAGTGACCTTTTCGGGAATCAGGATCGTAGCAATGAGAACATAAAAAAGAAAGTTACCACCCGGCAAGGAAAAACGCGCGAAGCCATACGCCACAATGATCGATGAACACAACACACCAAGCTCGCCGATCAATGCCAACAGGAATGTATTGCCGACCATTTTTGAAACCGGCATGGAATCAAACAAGTGGGCAAAATTTTCCCACGCGATATGGAATTCATAGACACCGGTAAGCGTGCGCCAATCACCCTGCCATTCGATCAATCCGTTTTCAGGATGCTGCGGATCGATCAATAGGCTTGATGTCCGCCCGGGTTTGATCAATGCCATAGGCTGGACACCATTTTCCATGGGCACGTTGTAGAGTTGATAGTCCCGACCTTCATAAACATACGGCGTGATACGAGCCGGGTACAGTGGCGCCTGCTTATCACCCAGTTGCGAGGTGGGCATCATGGCAGTGACGATCATGAACAACACCGGTGCAAGATACAACGTCAAGAGAATCCATACGAATACATTGAACGGAAGAACTTTCAAGAATCGTTTCAACGAGGCAGGCATGTTAGTTCTCCCGATCCGGGAAATACACCCAGCGTTTGGATGTGCCGAATAAAATTAACACAATGATCAACACCACCACGAAGAAGATCCATGCCAGGCTTGAGGCGTAACCCAATTTGAACATATCGAACAACACAAAGTTGACATAGCCGTCATATGATGAAAAGTCATTGCGCCAGCGGCTGCCACGGTCAAGCAAAATCGCACCGCCAAAGACCGCAGTCAAGTTGAGCACCAATGAGAAGAAGATCGCTGGCGTAATGAGCGGGATGGTGATCTTGAAAAAACGTGTGAGCCGGTCTGCACCATCGATATGCGCGGCTTCATAGATCTCATTGGAGATGCCCTGCATCGACCCCATCATGATCAAAATGCCGGGACCGATCGTCCACAGGGAGCTGATGATGAAGAGCGTCTGGGATGCGCCGCCACCGCCGCCGCGGGATGAGAAGTGATTCAACGCCTCCAGCCCAAGCGGACTTAAGATCAAACGATTCAACCAACCCGTAGAGGGATTCACAAAACCCAGCCACATCAGCGCCGCTGAAAACGCGGGAATGATGCTCGGCAAAAAGAACAACAAGCGCATGGTATTTTTTGCCAGTAATTTCTGGCTGCTCAGTAACGCCGCCGCAAAAATGGAAGCGAACGTCTGCACGGGGATGATGACCAGAGCCAGCTTGAGTGTTTGCCAAAGAGCGGTCGCAGCTTGGTCATCACGCAGGATGATGCGGTAATTTTGCAGACCGGTAAATTGAATTTGATCGGGGTTCAATAAATGGAAATCGGTAAACGAAAACACGAACGAAGCGAGGATCGGCGCCAGCTTGAAAAGCAACAAACCCAACAGCCAGGGCGAGATCAGCATCAAGCCGACCTTACTTTTGAAACGGGTTTCTACAGATGGACGCGCAGTTGACGCTATGGAAATTTTGTTCTTGAAAATGGAGAGGATTTGCATGGATGCTCACAATGGATACACAACGGACGAATTCTATCACCTCGTTCAGATGCTATAATGGCAAAATTATTTATAAGGAGAAACTATGATCGTGGTTTCAGACATGATGGGCACTTTGACCACCGGCTCGCCATTTTTGGGTCTTCTGGATTGGGTCAAACACAACCAAAGCAAGGCACAGGCAAATTTACACATGGCGGCGATCCTGCCAACTTATCTACTCGCCAAAGGCGGACTGATCGACTGGCAGGCATGGGGACAAAAGTTAATGGTGGAAAGTCTCGGTTACATTCGTAATGCAGATGAGGCGAAGGTGCGACAAGTCGCTGAATGGATCGTGGAACATGACTTCTGGAAGAAACGCCGTGCCGATGTGATCGAGCGGCTGGTAAAACATCGTGAAGATGGCGCACAGGTCTATATCGCCAGTAGTGTTGTCGAACCGTTCATCGAACCATTTGCAAAACGGATCGGCGCACAGGTGCTTGGTACCCCCACTGAGATCGTGAACGGGAAGTTGCGCATGGTCGGTGAATTGAAAGCGAATGAGAAGAAGATCGAACAGGTATTGAGCCGTCTCGCCGTTGAGCGTGTGGATGTGGCATACGGTGACACCATACTGGATGTGCCCCTGCTAGAACATGCCGATCATCCCGTGGCAGTGTATCCGGATAAGAAGTTAAAAGTGGTCGCTCTCGAACGTGGCTGGGAGATCATCGGCGATACGCCGAAGATAGGGTAACGCCCGACGCTGGTGGTTGAGTAGGCGGCGTTCGTCCGCCGTATCGAAACCACCAAGTTACAAGGAAATACCTGTAACAAAAGTTACTATGCTTAGTGGTGGTTTCGATACGCCCTTCGCTGTCGCTTCGGGCTACTCAACCACCAGAGTAACTTTATCCCGTATTCCTCAACCCTGCTGCGATACCATTGATGGTCAGTGCCATCACTTCACGCAGGGATTTGGCTTCTTCGCCATCTTGATCTGTAAGTGATCGCAAGCGGCGCAACGTTTCCACTTGAATGTAGTTCAACGGGTCCACGTACGGATTGCGGAGTTGGACAGCTTGCTGCGTGACGGGTTCCAACTCAAGCAAGGTTTTGTGACGGCTGATCGCAAGGACGGTCTCACGCGTACGTTCATATTCTGCGCGGATGGAATGGAAAATTTCATCCGCGAGTTTTTTATCTGGCACGAGACTCACATACAGGGCAGAAATATCCATGTCCGCTTTGAGCAATGACATCTCGGTGTTGTTCAGCAGCGTTTGAAAGAAAGCCCAGCCATCATACATCTC
>CAZMQE010000090.1:1616-10450 GCA_964568115.1 uncultured Anaerolinea sp. | reverse complement strand
GAATCAAAAAGGGCAACACATGCTGTCCTTTGAAACCGAATCAACTTCCGGCTTAGAAAGATGCGATGGCGGTTGCCTTGTCTGTATAGGTTTCGATGAACATGTCAAATCCGCTGAGGGTGAAGGCGGTGTAGGTTTCCTGGGAGAGGTTGAGCAGTTTGATGTGCGGAGATTTATAAGTCCCCATGCTGATCCTTTTTTTGTATTCGGCTTCACTTAGGTCGGTATCTGGGTTTAGGACGCGAAGTTTTTTGACAAGGCCGTGGATGGCACGTAACCCTGCACTGCTAATGAAAGGCGACTGTGAGAGATCGACGAGGATGTGACGCGTGCCGTCGTGGATCAATTCGTTGGCTTTGAGTGTAAAGGTATCGTACGTGGTCGAGTCGATGTTGCCAATAATATGCATGACGGTCACTGGGACTTTGCTGTTTTCGATGGAAGTGAGAATTTCCACAGTTGGCTCCTTTTCTCAGAAACAAACTTTTGATGCCTTTACTTGGGTTACTTGACTTGAAGCCGATCGAGAATGGCTGGGAGTTCAGATAAGGACATCATGCTCGCATCGGGTCGCACCGCTTCCTGCTTCTCCATCTGTGGGTCTGCGCGGCGACTGATCCAGACCCCGTAGAGACCGGCTTGTTGTGCCCCTTGAATATCGGCAGTGAGATTATCGCCCACCATCACCGCTTCGGAGGGGTGTAAATACCAATTGGCAAGCGCCAGTTCAAAGATGCGCGGATGAGGCTTGCGGTAACTACAAGCGGCGGAGGTTAGGATAAAGTCGAAGTATTGACGGATCTTGAAGCCCCGCATGAGTTGTTGCACATCATGGTCATCGCCAGCGTTCGATATGATGCCGAGACGATACCCAGCATCTTCCAGTTTTTTCAACATGGGGATGGCATCTTCTTCCAACGCCCAGTTGGATTGGGTCACAGCGAACAGGGCATCGAGGGCATGGCGTATGGTATCGCTGGATATATCATCATAGCCTTTGTCTTTGAGAACTTCGCGCAGTACCTGTGAGTAAGTTGCTTCGAGTAAATCATGCTCACGCTGTTTGAAATATTCATCGAGGCGCTTGCGGAATTCACTCGGGAAGGTGTTTATGTTGAGTTCCAAGCCTTGCGAGCATAAATAGGTGGTGAGAGCTTCATCAGCCTTGGCGATGAAAGGCTCCCAGGCGTTACGCCCATACATCAGCGTTCCGCCGAAATCGAAAATGACAGCGCGAATAAAATTATTTGGCATAGTTTCAAGAAAATTAAGGGACTACAGGTTTTTGCGGTAGTGTTGTGACGAGTACCTTGTCCACACGCCTTCCATCCATATCGATCACTTCAAAGCGCAGATCGTGCCATTCAAATTGGTCTGAAGACTGCGGCACGCGTCCCAGCGAAACCATTACGAATCCGCTTAAAGTTTCATATTCATCTTCATGGGGCAGCACTTTTACATTAAAGATCTCTTTGAACTCATCCACACCCAACATGCCATCCAATAACCAGGAGCCATCCTGTCTTTGCGTGGCTTGGGGTTCTTCCATCTCGATCTGCCCTACGATCTCTTCAAGTACATCGTTGACCGTCAGCAAGCCCTGCAGACCGCCGAACTCATCAATGACCAGCAGGAGTTCAGTACCTTTTTCCTTGAAAACTTCCAGTGCGCGCGAGGCGAACATGGTTTCAGGGATGAAGAAGGCTGGTTTGAGTAAATCCCTTATTTTGATCTCTTCATTACCGAGGCTGCGCACCAGCAGATCACGGGCTTTAACGATGCCCAGGATCGAATCTAGTGATTCCTGACGAACAGGAAAGCGTGAGAATTCACATTCGGCGATCCTTTGCCTGACCTCTTCGATCGTATCCTCGATATCCAGATATACAATATCTGTCCGTGGGGTCATTAGTGAATATACACGCTGATCGCCGAGGCTAAAGATCCCTTCCACCATATCCTGTTCGGCTTCTTCAAAAACACCGGCTTGTGTGCCTTGCGCGATTAATACCTGTAATTCTTCTTCTGTGATGGGAGATTCAACCGAGGGCTTTATCCCCATAAGTTTTAGGACGAGATTTGTTGCACTGCTTAAGACCCTAATGATGGGAGAAAAAACTCGTGAAATGAAAAGCATCGGACCCGCCACTACTCGGGCAATTTGTTCCGGGCTATGCAATGCCAGGCGCTTCGGTACCAATTCACCGATCCAGAGTGAAAGGATGGTGATGACCATAACGACCAGCCCGATTGCCAGCGATTCACTGTAGGGTCGCAGTATTGGGATTTGAGCAAATTTTGTGGTGAGATGCTCCGATAGCGTTGCACCGCCGACTGCACCAGACAGAACTCCGATTAATGTAATGCCGATCTGTACTGTGGATAGAAAGATGTTGGGATCTGACATCAGCTTGAGAGCTGTTGCCGACAATTTATCTCCATCATTTGCCTGTTGTTGCAACTTTGTCTTGCGCGACGCAACCAGTGCGGCTTCCGACATTGCCAAAACTGCATTCAATACTATTAATACCCCAATCATAACGACTTCAGACCAATAACTCATGAGTTCCTTTCTGGTAGGGATGTAGCCCCTCTCAGTTCCATTGTTGAAAAATATTGCCATTCTATGCTTAAAACCAAACACGCCAAAAATATTTTTGGCACAGAAAATTCAAAGATTGCTTTGGATGGATTAACCCGCTTCTCAGACAACCTGGATGTGATATTGATTTCTATGGGGATTTCAGACATGATCCTTTGGTTTTTTCTCGCTTACTCTTATTGTACTATGGATAACCCGCTTCTTATCCGACCGATATGCCTGCTCCTGTTTCAACGCGCCCAACCACCCAGACGGCTTGCCCCAGTTCCTTTGAGCGCGCGCTGAATGCATCCAGCTTCTCTTGCGGAACGCCCAATAATAATCCGCCGCTGGTTTGCGGATCGAACATCAGCATTTGGTTTTGTTCATCCATTGAATCAGCAAATTTTACTTTTGATCCAAAGTGTGCCTGGTTGTCAAATGCGCCGCCTGCAAAACAACCTTTATCCGCGTACTTGCGCGCGCAGGATATGAAGGGGATATTCGCAAACTCGAAGCGCAATGCCACACCCGAAGCATCCGCCATTTCCATAGCGTGGCCCAACAAACTGAAGCCGGTAATATCTGTGCCGCCGCGTAGATCGAATTCATTCGCAAGTTGACTGGCGGTTTTGTTCAACTGTTTCATCCAGCTCACAGCTTCGGCAACATCTTGCGCTTCAGCCTGTTCACGTTTCAAGGCAGTCGTTGTTACCCCAAAGCCGAGCGGCTTGGTGAGCACCAGCGCATCACCAACTTTAAGTCCGCCTTTGCTCAGCATCTTGCGCGGGTCCACAAATCCAATGACGACGAGTCCGTATTTGGGTTCTTTATCTTTGACCGTGTGTCCGCCTGCGATCACAACTCCGGCTTCACGTGCTTTCTCTGCGCCTCCACGAATGATCTCGCTGGAGATTTCACTTGGCAGGTCATCGGGTAAGGCAGCCACGTTCAATGCCAGGAAGGGTTGTCCGCCCATGGCGTATACATCAGACATGCTATTTGCCGCTGCGATGGAACCGTAATCGTAGGCATCATCTACAACTGGCGTGAAAAAATCGGTGGTCACCACAATGGCACGGTCTTTATCTAAACGCCAAACAGCCGCATCATCAGGTTCACGCAGACCAATTAACAGGTCTGGGAATGAAGCGGCAGAAAACGTATCCTTGATGGGACGCAGAACCTGCGTCAGCGCATCGGCGCTTAGTTTGGACGCTCAGCCAGCACAGGCAGATAACGTAGTGAGGCGGATCTCACGTCCGGTTTGAGGGATGGGCATTGCTTCTCCAAAATAAAGTAGTGACCAGCACCAGAATTCTGGTGCTGGTCACTATTGTACCAATTTCAACGCGCTTGGTTAAATTTATTGCGGTATTTGTTCTGTGTTCGGTAAGGGCAGAATGAATTGGTTGCCGCTCGGGATGAAGATGGTCTGCACGCCCGGTGCGAGCTTGAGAATATATTGATACTGCAGCAGTGTTGGGGTCAGCGATTCGGAAAGCAACTGATTGGCTTTGGCTTCCGCTTCAGCATTGATCAGCCTGGCTTCTGCCGCGCCTTTTGCCGCGATGACCGCTGAATCAGCCGCGCCTTGTGCCGCGATCACTGCGGCGTCTGCCTGACCTTGTGCCACCTGACGAGCTTGTTCAGCTTCCTGTTTCTTTTGCTCAACGGTCAAGGCAGCTTGCTGCGCCAATTGTTCGGCGATCTGTTTTTGTTCCACTGCCGCCGCATAACCTTCGCTGAAATGAATATCACGCAGGACGAAATCGAGCAGGCGCAAATTATTTTCAGACAGGCTGCGCGCCATCTCCTCGGTAATGATATTGACGATCTCAACGCGTTTGGTCGAAACCACTTCTTCGACACCGTATTGCGAGATCGCATCACGAATAATGCCGCGTGCTTCTGGGCGCACAAACTCATCCTCAAAACGGTTTTGCCAGATGATGTGAAGTTGCACCACCTTGTCTGGGTCAATTTGATATATGACCGAAGCGTCGATAATTACTTCCTGTCCGTCTTTGGTACGGGCGCGGATCGAATCGTCCCCCGCTACCTGTCCCTCACCGGATACAGCCGACATCGTGTAGGTCTGATTCGAGATCGAGTACATCACCGGTGTCTCAACGATGGGAATGATCCAGTTCAAGCCAGGTCCAAGGGCGTCGGGGCGAACACCGCCTGATCTGATCGTTCTTACTACGCCACGTTCACTGGATTCAACGTACACCAATCCAGCGCCCAGTGTTGTAAGTACGATTGCCAACACAACCACAATCACCACTGTGGATCCAATCCCTTTTGCGCCCTGATTTCGGCTTACGCGGGTTACGGCAAGCACGCCCAGCCCGATTGCGGCAAGCCAAGCAAAGCCTGCCAAAGAGCGAATGACATCAACAATATTCATAGTTCCTCCGATTTGTAGTTGAAATTATTATACCGCCATGATAGCATAGCGGTATGCATACTGGTAAAGGTCAGGTCATTGAAACGATTCTTGAAGATGGACAACGCCTCGCGCGGATTTCTTGCCTGACGAATTTGATTCCGTCCGCAGGGCAATATCTGCTCGCCAGTGACGCTTCGGACTCACCGCTACCTGTTCCTCTGTACTATACGGATTCTGCGCCGGAAGGTTTCATTGCCGCGCCTCCAATCCCAGAAGCCTGGATGCCCGGTATGCAAATTTCTTTACGTGGTCCTTTGGGACGCGGGTTTGCGCTGCCTGCCTTTGCGCGTAAGATCGCTTTGATCGCCTTCGATGATGCGCCTCTACGTTTACGCGGACTGATTCGACCGGCGTTGAAACAGGGCGCGGCAGTTGTGTTGGTCTCTGATTTTGCAGCGGATAATTTATCTGATGAAGTGGAAGCCCAGCCGCTCTCGGCGTTGCAGGATGTCTTGGCGTGGGCAGATTTCGCGGCGTTCGATGTGGCGCGTGTAAATTTATTCGAGCTGAGAGAAAAGCTGGGGATGATGAAACAGGCTCAGGCTGCGTGTGAAGCGCAGGTCTTAATCCGCACGGCTGTGCCTTGTGGGGGAGTCGCTGATTGTGGTGTGTGTGGGGTGAGTCTCAAATCCGGCTGGCAGTTGGCTTGTAAGGATGGACCGGTGTTCGATCTGCGGGAAATCTAAAACCAAATTCTGAACGAGGTTTTGGTTGTACCGGTAATACTTTGATAGGTTACGGTAATTTCGATCGGCACTAGCTCCCCCGATTTTTGATCGCTAAAATTAAATGAAATTTGCGCAATGCCCGAAGCGTTGGTGGTGAACGCGATCTCCTGATTGGTGCCATCGGGGAATTTGATCAGCGCTTTGCCGGTTGCGTTGGCAACGGCTTTTGAAATTTGATTTTGAACGATGATATATACCGTTTGTTGACCGCTTTTGAGCGTGACGGCTTTTAATACGAAGGCGCGTACTTTAAGCGATAGCACCGGGTTGATGGTGGCATCGGCCTGTTCAATGGGTTTGAGTTGGGCAGGATCCTCTTTGAGTTGATCGAAATAAATACGACCAAGATCTGAAATGACCACGCGTTGATCAGCGGGACGATCTGCGCGCCATTCGAAGCGCGTGCCTTCAAAGTATTGCACGATCAAGCCATCGCTTGATTCAAAAGGGGAAATGGGATTGCCGAATTGGTTGGGTCCGCCGTTGGCTTTGTAGAAATCAAGAAAGGTCAAACAA
This sequence comes from uncultured Anaerolinea sp., assembly GCA_964568115.1. Taxonomy (GTDB): domain Bacteria; phylum Chloroflexota; class Anaerolineae; order Anaerolineales; family Villigracilaceae; genus Defluviilinea. The sequence continues at coordinate 4,170 of CAZMQE010000090.1, read as the reverse complement.
ACCGGGAAGCCAGTTGGATATACCTGACAGGCGTTGGGGTTGTTGATCGTCATTGGGCTTTTGGGTTGATACGTGAGTTTACCCAATGGAGAAAGTTGTATAGTTTGTGTGTTGGTTAATTCAAAGCGTGCGCGCTGAAAATATTGAACGGTCTTGCCATCCTTGGAAATCATTTGTTCGGTGATGGGATAACCATATACCAATTGAGGGTCTTTCGCAGATTTATAAAATTGCAGAAATGCACCCTTAATACTATGACCTGTTTCAGCAAAGAACTGCACGTCCGTTGACTGTGCGTATACCGTCCCTTGAGTCGTCAACAAAAGCGTGCAAAGCAATACCGATATTACGAACCGCCGAAATCTATTCATTGAATTTATTATACTCACATTTGACAGAGACTTCGGAAGTCTTTTAGAGATTCCACGGCTTTGGTCAATATCAGGGGACTTCCGAAGTCTTGAGCAGCGCTTCAACGATTCGTTCTGCTGCATGCCCGTCGCCATACGGATTGGAGGCCTTCGACATTTTTCCGTATTCGACTGGATCATCGAGCAAGCGCCCCGCCTCCGCCACAATTCGGCTTGTTTCTGTTCCAACGAGCTTAAGCGTCCCCGCGTCGACTCCCTCCGGGCGTTCGGTAGTTTCGCGCAAAACCAAAACAGGAATGCCGAAGGCCGGCGCTTCCTCCTGAATGCCGCCCGAGTCAGTGAGAATGAGCGTGGCATGTTTCATCAAATGCACCAGCGGAAGATAATCCAACGGGGGCAAGAGCGTGATGTGGTTCACACCTTTCAAGATGCGATTGGCAGGTTCCTGCACATTGGGATTCAAGTGGACGGGATATACGATCTCCACATCGTTGCGTTCGGCAAGTTCCTTGAGCGCGTGGAAAATATTTTCCATGGGCTTGCCAAAATTCTCACGTCGGTGGGCGGTGACGAGGATTAGTCTTCTAGTCTTTTGTCCGCTAGTCGGATTGTCATTGATTCCCAATTTGTCGAGAAGGTCTTTGATTTCTCGTGGCTCATCCTGTTTGGAAACGAAGTTCAAGGCGTCAATAACGGAATTGCCTGTGACGTGAACCTTTTCAGAATCCACGCCTTCGCGGAGAAGATTGCCTTGTGACCATTGGGTAGGCGCAAAATGCAGGTCGGCTGTCACGGTTGCGAGACGGCGATTGATCTCTTCTGGAAACGGATGCCATTTATTATGTGTGCGCAATCCAGCTTCGATGTGACCGAATTTGATGCGCTGATAAAAAGCCAGCAGGGATGTGGTAACGACCGTGGTCGTATCGCCAACTGCCAGTACCCAATCCGGTTTGAAATCGGCAAGGATCGGGTCAAGGTGGGTGAAGATGCCCGCACTGATCTGCGCCATGGTTTGACCTTCACGCATCAAGTCAAGATCGTAGTCTGGCTTAATCTGGAATAATTCCAACACCTGATCGAGCATTTGACGATGTTGGGCTGTGACACAAACCCGCGCTTCGATACCGGCTTTTTCTTTCAACAACCGGACAATGGGTGCCATTTTGATAGCTTCGGGACGTGTGCCGAATACGGAAAGGATTTTCATTCGATACTTCGACTTTGCTCAGTACAATTTTACGATTTTTGATTTGCGATTTCAGATTTATTGTCGCCGAGCAGGTGAAGAGTGAAGCCTGCTTTTTGCCATGCGGTTGCATCCCAAGCGTGGACGCAGTCGATAATGATGCGGGCTGAGGTTTTTGTTGCGATTTCTTCGGGTTTGAAGGTTTTGAATTCGGTATGGTTGACCAGCAATACGATGGCATCCGCGCCTTTGAGCGCGGTTTCAAGATCAGGTGCCATATCGATGCCTTTCATATCGGCATCAGGTTTGAACGGTTCCCAGGCTTTGACTTGCGCGCCTGCGTTTTGAAGTAAGTGGACAACTTCAGTTGCGGGGCTTTCGCGCAGATCGTCCACGTCGGGTTTGTAGGCGAGACCGAGGGCGGCGATCTTTTTATTCTTTAAATCGCCCAGAGCTTGCTTGACTTTTTCAATCACAAAATGAGGTTGCCCATCGTTGACTTTACGGGCGTGATAAATAAGCGGAGTTAATTCAGGTGCAGCTTCCACGAAGAACCATGGGTCCACGCTGATGCAGTGACCGCCAACGCCGGGACCGGGATTGAGGATGTTGATGCGCGGATGACGATTGGCAAGGCTAATGGCTTCCCAGACGTCCACGCCGAATTTTTCAGCAAGGCGTGAGAATTCGTTGGCGATGGCAATGTTCACATCACGGGTGGTATTCTCCATGATCTTGACCATCTCAGCGGTGGTTGAGTCGGTTTCGATGATCTCGCCTTTTACGAAGGTTGCGTATAGCTCGTGCCCAGCCTTGGCGGACTCGGGTGTGACACCGCCGACCACGCGCGCGTTCTCGACCAACTCGCGCAAGATCTGCCCAGGTAAGACACGCTCTGGTGAATAGCAGAGATAAAAATCAACCCCGGCTTTCAGCCCCGATCTTTCGAGAATCGGCTTGACGAGGTTAAGCGTTGTCAGCGGAGGCGAAGTTG
>CAZMQE010000090.1:0-1516 GCA_964568115.1 uncultured Anaerolinea sp. | reverse complement strand
GATCTTTCGAGAATCGGCTTGACGAGGTTAAGCGTTGTCAGCGGAGGCGAAGTTGATTCAAGGATGACCAGATTTCCCTGGCGCAGATGCGGGACGATGGCTTCCGTGGCAGAGGTTACGGCGCGCATATCCGCCAGTTTGTATTTTTCCCCGTTGTATTCGCCGAGTTCATTTTCTTTGAAGGGGGTTGGGACAGCGATGATGAAGGCATCCGCTTCTTCAACCTGGGTGGAAAATGAAAAATTCCCAGAATGAATAGCTTGGGTGACGACATCCCGCAAGCCGGGCTCGTGGATATGAATTTCGCCTTTGTTGAGTGTGCTGATAATGTGGGGGTTAATATCCACGCCGAGAACTTTGAGTCCGTGGATGGCAAAGGTGGAGGCGGTCGGCAACCCGATGTAGCCAAGACCGATGAAGCAGATCTTTTGGAAGTTCACTGGTGCTCCTTATGGATTGATATTCTACGAGCCGCTCAATTATAAAGCCTCGAGAGGTCTCTGCTTGCAAAACCTTTGATGACAAAGCTCGTATATCTACTAGGACGTTATGTATAAATTAAAAGTGCCAAGTGTTGTATAATGAATTGGAGGAGTTATGGACTTCTTACTTGAACCTAATATAGCTTATTTGGTTTTGCTGGCAGGCGTGTTGTTGGGGTTTATGGCACTCGTCTCGCCGGGGACAGGTTTGTTTGAGGTGGGGGCTTTTTTCTGCATTGCATTGGCAGGCTATGCTGTCTACAACTTGTCTATCAATTGGTGGGCGTTGGTTTTGGTCTTGTTAGGTGTGATCCCCTTTGTGTATGCGATCCAAAGACCGAAGCGCGAACTGTATCTTGGAATTTCCATCTTTTTAATCGTGGTAGGGTCCGTTTTTGTGTTCCCGCAGAACGCTGCAAGAGGTTCGGTAAATCCATTCGTTGCCTTTGCGGCATCCTTATGTGTGGCAGGATTCTTGTGGATCGCTGTCCGCAAATCGGTTGAAGCTGCTACGATACGACCGACCCATGATCTGGGTAATTTGGTGGGGCAGGTTGGGGAAGCGCGCACAAAGATCGCTGATGATGGCAGTGTGCAAGTGGCTGGTGAGTTATGGTCGGCACGGAGCGAGCAGGAGATTCCGCTTGGGAGTCCTGTACGAGTTGTGCGACGTGAAGGCTTTATTCTGTTCGTTGAAAAAAAGTAATTCAAAATCATTATTTCAAAAGGAGTAACGCTATGTCTGGAACCATCCCTGTAGTGACGTGTCTTATTGGTGTTGTGCTGATCGTCGGTTTTCTTTTCCTAGCCAACGCCATCAAGATCGTGCCCGAGTATCAACGCCTGGTGGTTTTTCGTTTGGGTCGAAGTGTCGGACCCAAAGGACCGGGTGTCACCTTGTTGATCCCGGTGATCGATAAAGCCGTACGTGTGGATTTGCGCGAGCAGGTGCGTGAAGTGCCGCATCAAGTATCCATCACGAAGGATAACGCGCCGATCTCCATTGACTTTCTCTGGTACTACAAAGTATTAGA
>CAZMQE010000089.1:0-10536 GCA_964568115.1 uncultured Anaerolinea sp. | reverse complement strand
CGATTCTCAGCCTTCTTGGTGAGGATCTCTTCGATCTGCGGAACGGATTCAACGACATTCGGCAAAAGCGCAGCTAAAGCAGCGTCCTTCTGCAATTTCATAATGGCATCGCCAGCCGCTTCAGTCAACGACTTGATATCAATGCGCCAGCCGGTCAGCTTCGCGGCGAGGCGGGCGTTCTGTCCATCACGCCCAATGGCGAGACTTAACTGATCTTCGCTCACGACCACAGTCGCTGTGCGGCTGCCATCGGTTTCAGAGACATACACACCGGTAACACGCGCCGGGCTGATGGCTTTGGAAATATATACAACGGGATCTTGATCCCATTGTATGATATCGATCTTTTCATCGTGCAATTCTTTGACGATGGCTTGAATGCGGACACCCTTGATACCCACACAAGCACCCACGGGATCAACGCCCGCCTGAGTCGCTGAAACAGCCACTTTGGCACGTGCACCCGGTTCACGGGCGATCGCGCGGATCTCGACCACGCCATGATAAATTTCAGGAACTTCATTTTCAAGCAAGCGGCGCAGGAAATTGCGATGCGCACGCGAGAGAATGATCTGCGGACCACGCGGTCCATCTTTGACTTCGAGCACTACAGCGCGGACTCGGTCATGCACCTTGAAGCGCTCACCCATAATGCGTTGATTGGCTGGCAGCGAGCCTTCGGCTTTCATATCAAGACCAACAGTTGTGCCCTGAGCATTTGTCGCTTGCACGATACCACTAATGATCTCACCCACCTGGCGTTCAAAGTATTGCATCTGATTCGAACGCTCGGCTTCACGGATACGCTGTTGGATCACCTGACGCGCAGTCTGCGCCGCCACACGACCAAAGTCACCGGGCGTGGTTTCAACCACCACCATATCGCCCAACTGCGCTTCAGGATTCACCTTGCGGGCTTCTTCCAAAAGTACTTCGGTCTTGGGTTCCATCACGTCTTCCACCACTTCCTTCTCGGCGTAGACGAAAACCTTACCCGTATCAGGATCGATCTTGGCTTCCACATGTTGGGCAGTAGATGCGTTGACAGCCCGCCGATAGGCAGAGACCATCGCGGACTCAATCGCTCCAATGATCACTTCTTTGGAGAGTTGCTTTTCTTCCAGTACTTCATTGAAAGCCAGGGAGAATTCGTTCTTTGACATGCTTTTATTGCTCCGTATGATTTATCTTACACCTAATTACAGTTCGTGAGGGCGGCTTGCCCATCAAAATTCCTTGACCAGTCTTGAAGGGTCGCCCTTACGCGCAAAGTCTATTACAAGCAGAAAAGTGGGGGTTGCCCACTTCTCGGTAAGTCCAGTATCCAGTTCTTCGTGCGGCTTTCATTTTAGCACGGGGCAAAAAAAGATGCAAGTATAATAACTGCCATGTCTGAGCGAAACCTTGATAAAGCCGCCCTGCGCGGTGAACCATCCTATGTCTGGCGGGCGGGGCAACAACGCCGCCTCGAAATGATCATCCGCACTGCGGGCGAACGCACCAAAGGGAATATCCTTGAAAATGGCTGTGGCGTGGGCATGTACGTGGAACACCTCGCCCCCCTTGGCGGAACCATCATCGGATTGGAATATGACTTTGAACGCGCCGCCGAAGCGCGGATCAACTCTCCACACATTCTCAACGCCGCGGGAGAATCTCTTCCGCTTCCCACTGCGACGTTCGACCTGATCCTCAGTCACGAAGTGATCGAACACGTACAGAATGACCGCTCCGCGATTCAAGAAATGGTGCGTACGCTCAAGCCCGGCGGACGCGCTGTCATCTTCTGCCCGAACCGTGGGTATCCATTTGAGACACATGGCATCTACTGGAATGGCAAATATTATTTTGGCAACAAGTTATTCATCAATTATCTGCCACGCACAGTACGAGACAAACTGGCGCCCCACGTCCGCGTCTATTCCACCAGTGACATGCGTAAACTTTTCGCAGGCTTGCCGGTAAAGCTTGTTGAGCAAACCATCGTCTTCGGCGCGTACGATAACATCATCGCCCGGTTTGGTTCGTTGGGAAAAATCCTGCGCGGAGTTTTGCAATTCCTTGAAAAGACACCATTGAAGACATTTGGCTTATCCCATTTCTGGGTTGTGGAAAAAATCTAAACACCGCATGACCACCCTCAAATTCATCCTGCGCTTGATCTATGATGCTTATAGCGAGTGGTCGCACGATCGCGCAGCGCGGCTGGGTGCCGCACTGGCATATTATGCGCTGTTCTCCATTGCGCCCTTACTCGTCATCATGATCACCATTGCAGGATCGGTATATGGTGAAGCCGCAGCCAAGGGGCAAGTAGTCAACGCCATCTCAGATCAGATCGGTCCTGCGGCGGCAGCGGGAGTAGAACAACTACTGGCGGGGATCTATGAAACCGGCTCCAGTTTATTTACCACGATCGTTAGTGCCATTATCTTGATCTACGGCGCGACCAATCTTTTCAGTCAACTTCGGGATGCATTGAATACCATGTGGCATGTTCGCCCTAAACCCCGCCATCACTTTTTCAGCGGCATTCTCGAGATCGCGTGGGATCGCTTCATCTCGATCGTCATGGTGATCATTGTGAGCATCATTCTGCTGGCAACCCTGGCACTCAGCGTAAGCTTGACCGCCCTGAATGGTTGGTTAAAAACGCTCATTACACCGAATACCTCCTTTTTGTTGGAAGGCGGCAACATCCTCACCGGTCTCGGGCTGACAACCTTTTTATTTGCCCTCACATTTAAATTACTGCCCGATGTCAAAATTGCCTGGCGCGTGGTGTGGGTGGGCGCGCTCGTGACTTCCATCCTGTTCAACACCGGCGCATTTCTGCTCGGTTTATATTTTGGTTATGGATATGTCCAGTCACTGCTCGGCGCCGCTGGTTCCCTCGTCATCATCATGACCTGGACCGCCTATTCCGCACAAATTATTTTCTTCGGCGCAAAATTTGCACTAGTCTATGGGGCAGCCATCGGCAAACCAATTCTGCCTGCATCATACGCGATGAGTTTGAAGTTATCGCAAGCCGACATTAACACCAACGAATCGAATAACTGATGTCATAACATCCCGAAGGTTTTCTACTCAACACGCTTCAACCTTCGGGACATTCCGATTTATTTACACACATACAAGATCATGGATTGATCTCCCGCCCCGCCTCCCACTGGACCGTTCGCCTGATTCTGTCCATCAGGCTGATTCGCAGCTTGAGGTCCGCCGCTGCTGACGCTACTGAATTCTGGGACGACGGAGCAGGCGGTGCTCAACCAATTGGCAATATCTGCTTTATTCCCACGCGGGTCACCATACAACACATACCGTAACTCACCATTCGCCACCAGCGTGGATAGATCATCCGCACTCACCACGTCATCACCCCCGCCGAAGCCGCCCATGAACAAAACGGGACGTCCCGTAGCGAGCACCAGGTTTGAACCCTGTTGCGAAGAAGGGACCGCAACCAAGTAATTCACATCGGCAGTATTGGCTTGAAGATACGTAAGTAATTCAGTATTGACATTCGAGCCGCCACCATCCCCCTGCTGACGGGCAAGACCGTCGCGTCCAAATTGTTGATTACTGCCGGAATAAGCCGTGGGCAAATTCTGATTGGCGTTCGAAACTGTGGTCATCACAGTCCAATACGCCGGGACAACCAACATCGCCACCAGCACAATCACGTACGCCAATTTTCTTTGGAAGAACATCAGCAAGCTACCCACCAGCCATAAACCGCCAGCCACATAGAGCCAGGTTATGCTCTCACCATATTGCAACCAGGCATAGACTTGGAAAGCGAACGTCGCCGCCGCAGACAGGCTGAGCACCACGCCCACCCATGACCGCTCTTGACCCCAATCCCAAAGTTGCGAGAAACCGATCCCCACTACGGCAGCCAAGGGCGGGACTAACATGATGGCGTAATACGAATGGAAGATACCAGAGACCATGCTGAAGAAGACCACACACGTCAGCAGCCAGCCACCCCAAATCAGAAGCGCTTTATGTGTGTTTGATTCGAGCGGCAGTTTCAGCTTTGCGCCAAAGAACGCCAACACAACACTGATCAACGCAAAGGGCAACAACCAGGACATCTGTTTGGATAACGGCTGCGTAAAGAAACGGAAGACGCCAGGCTCGCCGGTCTCCTGACTAAATTGCGTACCGCCTTGACCATTGGGTGCACCCATTGGAGCTTGTCCATTTTGCGGGATCATGCCTTGTGGAGCACAGGCTAATTGATCCATATTGGGCGGGGTAATACAACTTCCACTGATCGTGTTGCCGTTGGGTTGTGTAAAGGAACAGGCTGAACCTTGAACCTGATTCGTGCAGGCATCCAGCGCTTGTTGCGGCGGTCCATTGCGGAGATTCTGTTGAGGTGAAGGGAACTGATTGAGAGGCGAACCAGCTTGAGACGAAGATGGAAGCGCATTTCCATCCTGAGGTCCAGCGCCGGGACCACCGGTGCTTTCGAGGCGCGAGAGTCCGTTGTGTCCGAACATCAAATCCATCACGGTGTTGTTCGAGCTTGAACCAATATAAGGACGTTGACTGGCAGGCGTTAGGTCAACTGCAACTGCCCAGGAAAGCGAAACGACCGCAAGCACCAGCGTGGCAAGCCCAAGATTGATGAGCTTGCGTAACCAGGCTTCTTTCGAACCAAAGAAATACAACGCATAAAACGCAGGTAGCGGCAGGAAGGCTTGCATCATCTTGATGTTGAAGCCGAGACCCACGATGAATGCGCCGAGTAAAACCCAACGCAATTTACCAGACTCTGTGGCTTGGATAAATGCCCACGCCGCGAGCAAGAGAAAGAAGACCAGTAAACCGTCCATGGTGTTGTTGCGATTGGTAGCGACATACACCGGCGTGAGCGCCATCACCAGCGCAGCGATCAGACCGGCAGATGCGCCCATATATTTTTTGACGAGCCCATATAACACCGGAATTCCAAACACGCCCGCGAGAATATTGGGCAGCGAAACGCTGAAGCCGCTCACGCCCAGGAAGTAGGCGAAGACCGCTTCGATCCATAAGCCCAGCGGCGGTTTATCTACCGTCACGGAGCCGCCCGGCTCGGCGGCGACAAAGAAAAAGTTTTTCCACGACATCAGCATGGACTTCACGGCTGCGGTGTAATAGGCATTCGCATCGCCAATGGAGTCGATGTTATACATGTGCAGCGCAAATGAAATCACCATGATGGCGATCAGGAGCAGCGTGGCTGTGGTCACGCCGAGAAAAAGCTTTTTATTCAAGAACGAGGGTTGAGATGAAAGCGTGGCAGTTGTCATTGGTTTTCCTTTTTTGTCCACTAATCATCACTAATCTCCGCGAATTTTAAAGATTAGCGCGGATTAGTGATAATTAGCGGATTTTTTGTTTTGTGTAAGCTCTACTTGTAAAACTTCTTTGCGCTCTTAGCGTGCTTGGCGGTTAATCGTTCTTATGGATTTTATATTTCCCCAGTCAAAACCGAGAGTGAGACCCGTCACCACTTACCCGTTGAGCCCGTGCAATCCACACACCACACCCATGACAGGTGTCATGGGTCATTCGACAGAATCATGACCCAACACACGATCCCCATAATTCCCTTCGTGATAAGATACGGACATGTCCCCCGCCGTCCCTGACTCAATCCGTATTCTCCGCCTCGCCGCGTGGATCTGGATCGGCTTCCTGCTCGCCATGCTGGTCATGGATGTTGTTTTATACACGCCGCAGGTACAGCAGGCTTTGGGACAAACTACGCCCTTTGTGCAACAACTCGCTCCCGGCGGACAAAATCCGCCCGCTAATCTACCTCGACAAGGTACGCAACGCATCTTCCCCATCGCTCTCTATTACGCAACCAACCTAGTCGTGGCATTCATATTCTTGCTCTTCACTCACTGGGAAGTGATTCAGCATGGGCTCGGCAAACTCTATTATTTGACTTTGTTACTCATGATCTCCGCCACGCCCATTTTGATTAATGTGGTGGTGGTGCCGCGCTTTCCGCCGGGTCCGCTGGCGAATGCGGAGGGGATGGCACTGCGGCAGTTGCCGGTTTTATTTGTAGCGCTCGCACTCGTCGCGTGGGAATATCGCATGGAGCACATCGTCCTCTTCAGCGTTGCCACTGCCACGTTCGAGCTGGCGCTCATCTTCTTCAATGCCTTTGCATATCAAAGCATCTTCGTTTTTATTTTCATCGCCATCATTCGTTCCATCAGTTTTATCGCGCTTGGAATTTTCATCAACCTGCTGGTCACGCAACTGCGTCAGCAACGTGAATCGTTGCGCGCGGCAAATGCCAATCTCACGCACTATGCGTCCACGTTGGAGCAGCTTACGGTGAGTCGCGAACGCAATCGTCTCGCCCGCGAACTGCATGACACGCTTGCACATTCCCTCACCGCGCTGTCTGTTTCGTTGGAAACCGTCAAAGCGTATTTCGATATCGATAAAGAGAAGACCCGCGAACTCATCGACAGATCGTTGGAGGCAACTCATCAAGGCGTGGATGAAACCCGCCGCGCCCTCAAAGCCCTGCGTTCATCCGCGCTCGAAGATCTGGGACTCGGACTCGCCCTCCAACGCGCGGCAGAATCCGCGGCGACCCGCTTCAACCTGGACCTGGAGCTGACTCTGCCAAACCCCATGCCTTCTCTCAGCCCAGATGTGGAGCAGGCGCTCTATCGCATTGCGCAAGAGACGCTCGAAAACCTCACGACCCATTCGCGCGCCAAAAAATTCAGCGTGCAACTCACCCACAACGAATACGTCACATTGATCATTCAGGACGATGGCATTGGCTTTGATCAATCCAAAGAAACCAGCGGACACTTCGGTCTGGTCGGCATGCGCGAACGCGCCGAACTGGTTGGCGGCACACTGAAAATAGAAAGTGAAAAAGGCAAAGGCACACGAGTGGTGCTGAAGATATAATTTCACGCTGTGTCACTCTGAGGGAGCGATAGCGACCGACACTTGCACCAGCACGCAAGTGCAGGTGAGAGTCTCGCTCATCGTGGTAGAGACCCTTCGCTACGCTCAGGGTGACAAATGGAACCCTATGAAAATCATCCTCTGTGACGATCAGGCTGTAATCCGTGATGGGCTTGAAATGCTGCTCAATCTTGAGCAGGACTTTCAAGTGGTGGGCGCTGCATCTGACGGCGCTGAAGCCATTGAACTCGCTGTCCAAAAACAACCCGACTTGATCCTCATGGATCTGAAAATGCCCGGCACTAACGGCATTGAAGCCACGCGCCAGATCCACGCCCGCTTCCCCCAAATAAAAATTCTGGTGCTCACCACCTACGATGACGATGAATGGGTCTTCGATGCCATCCGCGCGGGCGCCTCGGGCTATTTACTCAAAGACACCTCCCGCCAAAAGATCATCGAAGCGATTCGGGGAACCATGGACGGCAAAGCTTTTATTGACCCCAATGTCGCAGGCAAGCTGATGAACCAAGTCGCCAGCCATCAAAAGCAACCCACCTCGATCCTCGCCGAAAAACTCACCGACCGCGAACTGGATGTGCTGCGCCTGATCGCCAAAGGCTTCACCAACAACGATATCGCCGGACAACTACATTTATCGGAAGGCACAGTCCGCAACCACGTCAGCGCCATTCTCGAAAAGCTGGGCGTCTCCGATCGCACGCAGGCAGCCGTCATTGCGATACAACATGGCTTGTAGCCTTTAGAACGCCAAGATTAGAGTTTATTTATTTTCGGCTTAAAGTTGAAAAAAGTAATATAAAATACCGCGACGTTAGGGAGTAGCCACCCATTCCCGGGTCAGTTGGTCGTCAGTACAGAGCAAATGCTCTCGGTCAACTGTATATGCAAGATCTGCATGATTGGCGAGACTATCACGACAAAACCGTGGAGTCTCGCTTTTTGTTTTCCACGGTCAAATACAAAAGGAGAACAAACAATGGACGGAATGCTTTGGCTATGGATTGGATTTAATGTATTTGTGCTGCTGATGCTGGCACTGGATTTGGGGGTCTTTCACCGTAAAGCGCATGCGGTTTCGATCAAAGAAGCCACGATTTGGAGCGTGGTCTGGATCGCCCTGGCGCTGCTTTTCAATTTGGGCATCTATTTATTCTGGGATCAGCTCGCCCCCAACAGCACCTACTCGAACAGTCAGGCGGCACTGGCTTTTTTCACCGGCTATCTTATTGAGAAGTCGCTCAGCGTTGATAACATCTTCGTCTTCGTGTTGATCTTCACCTTCTTTGCGGTACCTGCCATTTACCAGCACCGCGTTTTGTTTTGGGGTATTCTCGGCGCGCTGCTCATGCGTGGAGCGCTCATCGCGGTGGGTGCTGCGCTGCTCAAGGAATTCCACTGGGTCATCTATGTATTCGGCGCATTCCTGATCTTCACCGGTATCCGCATGGCAATGCATCGCAATGAAGAAATGCACCCGGAACAGAATCCGCTGGTGAAATTGTTACGCAAAGTGATGCCGGTCACGGAGAACTACGAAGGCGATCACTTCTTCGTCCGCCGCGCGGGCAAGCTGATGGCGACACCGCTGTTCCTCGTGCTGGTACTCGTCGAAAGCACTGACCTGATCTTCGCGGTCGACTCCATCCCCGCCATCTTCGCGGTGACGCAGGAAACCTTCATCGTCTACACGTCGAACGTGTTCGCCATTTTGGGATTGCGCTCGCTCTACTTCCTTTTGGCTGGCGTGGTGGATAAGTTCTACTATCTCAAGCTGGGGCTTTCGGTGGTGCTGGTCTTTGTCGGTATCAAAATGACGATCGTGGATCTGTACAAGATTCCCGTGGGCGTTTCACTCGGCGTGATCTTCTCCATCCTGGCGGTCTCCATCGTCGCTTCGCTCTGGCGGGCAAAACGAATGGAAGTCGCTGCGTCCACGAGTTAACTTGCATCAGTAAGCGCAATACAGCCACAGAGCACACAGAGACCTTTGAGAAAAGTTCTTAAAACTCATTTTCTCTGTGATCTCTGTGGCTAAATAAAAAAACAAGCCACACATTGCGTGTGGCTTGTTTTTTATTTCATCGGTTCTCTGAAATCATAAATGCCGTCTTTCACTTCCCACTTTTTGCCGCAGCCGTAACACTCCAAATGGGTCTTACGATCTTCCAGCGGCAGAAATCCGCAATCGGGACATTTGAAGAATGAGGTGAGGCTGGTGATCCTCGGCGCCGTCTCTTCCCCGTGGATGCTGTTCGGTTTGCCGCGCGTCGCTTTGACAAACACCGAAGGCGTCACTTGCCACCACGCTCCCGTCCACTGTAAAAGCGCATCGAAGAAGACCAGTATGCTGGTTGGAATGATGCGCTTCAACAACCCCACGCGGAAGTGGGACAGCGTCAAAGTTTTTTCTATCGTAAAGTCCAATTCAGCCAACCAGTTGCGAATGGCTTTAGGGTGAAAGTCAAAGTTGAGCTTCACGAACTCCACCGGCTCCAACGTGAACGGACTCCACGTTTGCCGCCCCAGCCAGTAGCGGAACATCGCCTTGAGATTCAACTTGTTCGCAAATTCCAAAATGAACGTGCCGCCGGGGCGCATCACCTTTTTGACCTGTTCCAGCGCCTTGGGCGCATCAGCCATGTGATGCAGTGTGCGGATCATGGTCGCGCCATCAAAGAGTCCATCCACGAACGGCAGGCGGTAGGCATCGGCAGCCACGAAGAAATATTTCTCCGAGGCGCCCAGGCGTTGTTGTGCCTGTTCCAGTTGCGTGCGCGAATAATCGAGCAGCACAATGCGGTCAAAGCCGAGGTAGCGCGGCGTATTTCGTCCAGCACCAGCCCCAAGTTCAAGCAGGATGCGGCCACGCTCGGGCAACAAGCGCTGGAGGGCTATCGCTTCGGTCTGGTCTTCGTACTGGCGTCCGCCTTGATCCCAAAAAGAGGTCTGGTAATCGGAGCCTTCGTAATTACAAACGGGAGGGGTGTTTTGTTTATCCATAAGAAAATAAAAGAGTCGGGCAATTGTACCCGACTCTTTGTTTACGAAAAAACTATTTCTACTTTTTGCCGAGCTTTTCAAACGCCTTATTGATCATCTCCAAAAAACTTTGCACATGGATCGGTTTCGAAATATAGCCATCATAACCCGCTTGCAAAGCCCGATAGCGGTCTCGCGGCAAGGTATGGGCAGTGATGGCATACAGCGGGATCGAGCTAGTCGATGGGTCTTGTTTTATTTTTTCAGCTGCCATCCAACCATCCATCTCAGGCATACCAAGATCCATTAATATTAGATCTGGTTTTTGAAAACGCGCCGCATCCACGCCATCCCTGCCATTTACAGCCAAAAAAACATCATACCCGGCGCGCTCCAACACAAAGCGCACGAGCTCATAATTATCCATATTATCTTCAACGATCAATATGCTGCCCTTACCCATGAGTTTAATTATATACCCTGTCTCACCCCGTCGGGCAATGACGTATAATTCCAGCGCATGAAAATCCTCTACGTAGTCGATGCCCGCTCCCCCATTGCCACCAACTGGATCCGTCACTTTGC
>CAZMQE010000088.1:2299-10582 GCA_964568115.1 uncultured Anaerolinea sp. | reverse complement strand
TTGGTCAGGTTCTTCAATACATACTTCCCTTGGGCGGTTGGGAAAGCCAGTCTGCCTATCCGTGTACAAAGCGACCCACCCACAGGATAAAAGGATCCCAAGTAAATGTCTCAGTTTTTACTTCGAAAGTTTTTGCATGTAATCACGGTCCTATTCGGCGTGACGCTGATCGCGTTTTTATTGATGCATACCATCCCGGGAAATCCCTGGAGCAATTATTCAAGCTCGCCGCGCATGTTGCTCAATCTAGCTATCGACAAGCCTTTACAGGACCAACTCAACCGTCGGTTTGGATTGGATCTACCGCTATGGCATCAATACACCCGCTATGTCATTGGAGACTTTGATGATGACGGCAATTTCTTCTGCGGCGCTTTATGCGGTAACCTGGGACCGTCCATTCAGCAACGTGGTCGCAGTGTACAGAATATTTTATTCGCGCCGCCCGAGGGCAAGACCTTTCGAGATAGTCGCTTTGGATATTCTATTCGGCTGGTGCTGTTCGGGTCACTGATCGCGGCGGGGCTTGGGGTATCTCTAGGAATTCTCAGTGCAACAAAAGCCAAAGGAACAAGGAACAGCATATCGGTCGGGCTGGCGGCGTTGATCTCCATCCCGAATTTTGTACTGGGACTTTTGACGATTATCGTGCTGGCATCCGGGCTCAAGCTTATGAAAGTCCTGCCAGATTGGAACATCCCCAGCAGTTGGATCGTGCCCGCTTTTGTATTGGCGGTGATGCCAATGGCAAGCATCGCCCGTGTGACGCAAACCACCATGCAAAACATCCTGAATGAGGATTACATCCGCACGGCGCGCGCCAAGGGTTTGACGCAAAGGCGCGTGATGCTTGTCCATGTGTTGCGCAATGCGTTGGTTCCAATCCTTACTTTTATGGGACCCACCTTGATGGAAATGTTTACCGGTCTGTTGATCGTTGAAAATTTGTATTCCTTCCCAGGGTTTGGGCGCGAATATTGGACTGCCGTTTTGAATTTGGATTATCCACTGATCATGGGCGTGACATTGATCTATGCGGTCGGGATCGTGTTGGTCAATGTGCTGATCGATATTGTGGGCGAAATGCTTGACCCGCGCATCAAGGCAAACAAAGCACAAGGGGCGCAAAGATGACTTTCTTTCCATGGAGACGGGCTTTACGTTCTGCGCGGGTTTGGTTTTTCCTGACGGTCATGCTTACCCTTGGGCTGATCGCTGGCCTGGCGCCTTTGATCGCCCCTTTTGATCCTTACGAGTCAAGTATCAAGCAAATGCGTTTGCCGCCCATGTGGGTGCAGGGAGTATCACGACCGGGGGTGCCTGAGCATCCATTGGGAACAGATCGGTTTGGACAGGACATTCTCAGCCGTATGATCTATGGCGCGCGCACGGCATTTTTCCTGGCGTTGACGGCTGTCCCGTTGGCGGCATTGATCGGCACATTGATCGGGCTGATCGCCGGGTACACCGGCGGCAGACTGGATGCATGGTTCATGTTCTTTACCGATACGGTCAATGCATTGCCAGGCATTATGTTCGTTGTGATCATTGTGCTTATCTTTCGCACTATGTTCACCCCCACCTGGTTGCATGGATTGATAACATTGGTGATTGGGTTTGCAGCAATCAGTTGGGTAAGCCTGGCGCGCTTGATCCGCATTAATGTTTTACAGATCAAATCCAAATCGTTCATGGAGGCGGCAGTTGCCCTGGGGGCTTCACCATGGCGCATGATCACGCGTCACCTATTCCCCAATGTATTGCATGTGATCATGATCTGGATCGTCAATAACATTCCGGCAGTTATTTTGCTTGAGGCTGTGCTCGGTTATATCGGTATCGGCGTGACGAATGCTCCCGAAGGTGGTGAATTTACAGTGATCAGTTGGGGCGGCATGTTCTTCTCAGGGAGGGCATCATTGAGCGTCAACCCGCTGATGCTGATCATTCCATCCGTATGCATCTTGTTGATCTCGATGAGTTTTATTCTATTGGGCGATTTTCTGAACAGCGTCACTCAACAAGAATAGAAACGGACTTGCCTTGGCTACGCCCATCACGCCCAACCCATCGCCTGAAGTAGTAAGCTTGCTCAATTACCTTTATTTGATTTCGGGCAAGCAGACGCTCACCGGTCAGCACTGTATGCCGTTGGCAGGGTCAACGCGGCTGCCCGGCGTGGAAAAATTAACCGGCTATTATCCTGCCTTGTTCGGGCAGGATTTTGGGTTCAGCGCGGCAGGCACTTGGGATGGGATCAACTTCCGTCAGCAGATCGTGGATGAAGCCATCAAGCGTCACAACGATGGTTTCATCATCACGTTGATGTGGCATGCTGTGCGTCCCACAGAGGATGAGCCGGTTACCTTCGAAGAGTCGATTCAAGGGAAGTTGTCAGCGCAGGAATGGCTCGATTTGTTTGAGGCAGGTTCACAGGTGAATGAACGCTGGAAGTCACAGGTGGATGTGATCGCCTTTTTTCTCAAGCAACTGCGCGAGGCTGGCGTCCCCGTGTTATGGCGTCCATATCACGAGATGAATGGCAGTTGGTTTTGGTGGGGGAAGAAAACTGGCGAGCCAGGGTATCGTCAACTGTATCGCATGTTGTTTGAGCGGTTGACCCATTTTCATAAACTGAACAATTTGTTGTGGGTCTTCAATGCGAATGAGTTGCGCTTGAACGTGGACGCGTATCAGAAGTATTACCCTGGCAACGACGTGGTGGACATCCTCGCTACAGATGTATACAGCAATAAATTCACGGCAAGGGATTACAAGTCACTGCTTGCATTAGCGGGCGAGAAACCGATTGCTTTGGGTGAAGTGGGCAATATCCCAACAACCAGACTCTTGCGTAGACAGCCGCGCTGGGCGTGGTTCATGTATTGGCATGACCCATCCACACTAGAACGCGAAAAGAAATCTGTTCGCGAAATTTACGGAAGCAAAGAAACGCTTACGTTGAGCGAACTTCCCTGGGTAGAAATGAAACAACCAAAGATCCATCACCCGATCTTGAAATAGATTCAGACAGACTTCGAACTTTCCAATCCCATAGTAAAATGAAGGTATGGAAGTTCAGATCGCCGTCGCGAAGGTCAACAAATATGCCACCTCTGAAAGTGGGGATACGCTAGAAGTGGTTGAACGCCCCAACGGCGGACTCTCCGTTGTGCTGGCAGACGGACAGACTTCCGGGCGAGGCGCTAAAGCTGTTTCGCAGTTGGTTGTCCGCAAAGTGATCGGCTTACTGGCAGAAGGCGTCCGCGATGGAGCCGCTGCACGCGCCGCCTCTGACGCATTATTCACCGATAAAAAGGGCAAGGTCATTTGTACGCTCAACATCGCCTCCATTGACTTACACAGCGGGACGGTCGTCCTAGCTCGTAACAACCCTGCGCCGGTGTTTATTTGTCGCAATGAAACGATTGACCGCATCGACAGTGAAAGCATCCCGCTAGGCACATCGCGCGATGTCCGTCCGTTGATCTCCGAGTTCCCGCTGGAACCGGGTTTAATGATCGTCATCTACACCGATGGACTTACCCATGCCGGTTCACGCCGTGGCACACCCATGAATGTTGCTGACACCATCCAATCCGTGATAGAAGATGAAAACCCAAGTCCGCAGCTGCTGGCAGACACCCTGCTTGCTCAAGCGGTACGGTTGGACGAGAACCGCCCGGTGGACGATATCAGCGTTCTGGTCCTCAAAGTAACTTCGCGCATTGGTGATAACGTGCGCCGCATGTCTGTCCGCCTGCCGATCGAAGGGCATATCAAAGCATGAAGAATCGCTGGCGCAGGCTCCGGGCAGGTTGGCGCGATACACTCATCCTAGTTAATGAATTTAAATCGCCGTTACTCTTTTTCACCGTCACGGTGGTTGGCGGCGGTTTCGTTTATTTTATTCTGGCGCAAACCGCTGGCGAACCGGTCAAAACCGTTGGCGAGGGGATTTATACGATCCTAGCCGCAACCGTTTTACAACCGATCGGTGATTTTCCGAAAAGCATTGTTCTGCAATTATTTCATTTTGTCATGCCCGTCGTCGGTATTATTTTTCTTGCCCAAGGGCTCACCGACTTTGGCATTTTACTTTTCAATCGAAAATCTCGAGGCAAGGAATGGGAGATGGCTGTGGCTTCTGTCATGAATCAACACATCGTATTGGTAGGGCTCGGACATTTAGGATATCGCGTGGCGCAAAAGCTGCACGAGATGGGCGAAAGTGTTGCCGTGCTGGAGATCAATCTTGGCACCCACACCACCTCCGCCGCCCGTGATATGGGCATTCCCGTTATTCAGGCAGATGCCCGTGAGGCAGGCGCTTTGGAATCTGCCAACATCAAGGATGCGCGCACGATCATCCTTGCCAGTCAGAATGACGCGATGAATTTACAGATCGCCCTCAAGGCGCGCACGCTCAATCCCAAAATACAAGTGGTCATCCGCATCTTCGATGAAGATTTTGCGCACGCCTTACAGGAGCAATTTGGCTTTATTGCTTTGAGCGCCACCGAAATGGCAGCGCCCGTTTTTGCCGCCGCTGCTGCAGGCGCTGATGTCACCAACCCCATCTCCATTGAAGGTCAATTGCTTGGCTTGGCGCGCGTCACTATCACGCCGCGCTCGATCTTCGCCAATAAAACGGTCGGCTATGTGGAAGATAACTATCATCTCAACATTGTCCTTGTGCGTCACGATCACCAATCAGAAATGCACCCCACCGACGCGCAGCTCATTCAAGCTGGCGATACGCTCGCCGTACTAGGCGGACCGACACAACTCGCCCACCTGGTACACGATAATGAGTAACCATGGATGAGCCTCCCAGTAAACGATTGCTGATCGGTGTTGTGGGTCCCTGCGGCTCGGGGAAATCCACGCTTATAACGGGGTTGAATCAATACGGCTACACCTGTCGCCACATTGCGCAGGAACATTCCTACGTGCCAGCCATGTGGCAGATCATCACCAAACCCGACCTCCTCATATATCTCCACGCCTCTTTCCAAACCAGCACCACGCGTCGAAAATTAAACTGGACGGAAGACGATTACGCAGAACAGCTCCGCAGGCTCTCCCATGCGCACGAACATGCTCATATAATTATTAATACGGATGACTTACCTCCAGACAGAATCCTACAACAAGCCCTGGACTTCCTAAAGGATTTTTCGTTGTGACAAAACTCTTCGCCTCTTTCCTAAGCCTGAGCCTGCTCATTGTTTCCTGCACCTCCCCAACCCCCATAGCGACTCACACACCAACCAAGCTTCCTGCAACCCCTATACAAACTCCCGCTGTATCGCAAAACCCCTGGGATGACCGTACCGTCTTCCAAGCTGGACTTGTTAAATCTGCGCAACCCGTGCTAAACGAATTACAGGGCGCTAGTGTATATCACCTTGAATTCAAGATAGCGGAAGATATGGTTCACGTTACCGGCGCTGAAGAGGTCCGCTACACAAACACAGAAACGATTATCCTAGATGAAATCCAGTTGCGACTTTTCCCCAATATCCTTGGCGGAGAGATGCAAGTGACGAACCTGCTAGTGAATGGACAAGCTGCTGATCCAAAGTATGCGCTCGCGAATAGCCTGATGATTGTTCCGCTTTCCAATCCGCTTGAGCCTGGGCAAAGTGTTATCTTGAAAATGGATTTCGCCGTCACCGTGCCGCAGGAAGTGACATTGAATTATGGCGTGCTTGCCTACTATGATGAAGTGCTAACTCTTGCGCACGCCTACCCGATGATCTGCGTCTACGACGACGAAGGCTGGAACGCAGAAATTCCTCCGCAAGATGGTGATGTGACGTATGCCGAGACTTCTTTTTATCTTGTGCAAATCACCGCGCCGAAAGGATTAACGCTGGTCACCTCTGGGCAAAGACTCAGTTCAAACGAAGCCGGGCAGGATCAAATAATGAATGTGGCGAATGGTCCAGCCAGAGATTTTTATCTGGCGGCGAGTCCTAACTTCAAAGAGGTCACGCAAACGTTTGGCGAAGTCACCGTCCACAGTTATGCACGCAAAGAATTTGTGAACGGCGCGCAATTTGCACTGGATACAGCCTCCAAAGCGCTGGATGTTTTCAGCAAACGCTATGCCCAATATCCATACACTGAACTGGATATTGTTGCCACGCCCACACTGGCGCTTGGCATTGAATATCCAGGCATGGTCGCCATCGCCGATCGAATTTATAACGTGGAAGGTGAATATCGCGGCTCACCAGCCAGTATCTACATGGAGTCAACCGTGGCACACGAAGTGGGACATCAATGGTTTTATGGTTTGGTCGGCGATGACCAATTGGACGACCCCTGGCTGGATGAATCATTGACCCAATTCGCCACACTTCAATACTACACAGACTTATACGGCGCAGATGGCGCGGATGGTTTTCGCGCATCTCTCGAGGATCGCTGGGCACGCGTGGAGAATGCACAAATACCCATCGGTTTACCCGTAGCTGGATATACAGGGGGTGAATATGGTGCAATCGTTTATGGGCGGGGTCCGCTGTTCTTTGCAGCTTTGAAAAACGAAATGGGGGCAGATATTTTTGACGTTTTTATCAAGGATTATACGGAAATCAACGCTTGGGGCATCGCCACACCTGAAAACTTGCAAGCCCTCGCCGAAAAGCACTGCGCCTGCGAATTGGATGCGCTTTTCGCGGAGTGGGTGTATCCTTAATCAGTCTAGCCACGCCCTTTCAATGGGAGTATAATGACGCCCGCGCCAGCCTTAGGCTGGCATTTTCGTGGATGGAGAAGATACTTATGAATCGTAGCAATACTAATTGGCTGATCACCATCATCGTTCTGTTAATTCTTTCGATCTGGATCGATGCCAGCAAAGAGATCAGCCTGATCAATCCCTTCGATGTAAGCGGTGACCCGTTATTTTCCCGCAACGTGGAGACTAAACTCGGTCTTGACTTGCGCGGAGGCTTACAAACCCTGCTCGAAGCTGACCTACCCGAAGGTTCGACCATTGCCGCAGGTGATCTTGAAACTACCCGCCAGATTTTGGAAAAACGCGCCAACGCCCTCGGCGTGAGCGAAGTTGTCATGCAGACAGCGGGCGACCGCCGTATTGTGGCAGAGTTCCCCGGCGTGAAGAATCCAGAAGAGGTAATTTCAGCCCTACAACAAACCGGTTTACTGGAATTTGTAGATACTGGTGATACCCAACCAGCAGAAGGCAGCTTGATCCAAACCGATTATGGCACTGACACAACTGCAACCACCGGAACCACCCCACCTGCCGATGGAGCCCAAACGGTTTATCACACCGTAATGACCGGCAAGGATCTGGTAACGATCAGTATTTCACAAGCCAGCATCAGCGGAAAATATAATATCAATTTCACCCTCTCGGCTGATGGCACAAAAATCTTTGGTGATCACACCTCCGCAAATGTCGGTAAAATTTTGGCGATCACGCTGGATAAGCGCGTGATCTCTGCGCCTTCCATCAATGGTCCAATCACCAGTGGTTCCGGGCAGATCACAGGGAATTTCACAGTTGATTCGGCAAACGCACTCGCCGCACAGCTTAAGTACGGCTCCCTGCCTGTCCCGATCAAGGTAGTAGAAAGCCGCACTGTAGGCGCCACCTTGGGCGAAGAATCAGTCCGCAAAAGTTTAATGGCTGGTGTCATCGGTTTGGCGGTCGTGATCATCTTCATGCTTTTGTATTATCGCCTGCCTGGCTTCATCGCTACGCTGGCGCTCATCAGCTATGCCATTTTCTCACTCGCACTTTTCAGAATGGTCCCGATCGTTCTGACCCTGCCTGGTATTGCCGGTTTTATCTTGAGTAT
The DNA here is from genome assembly GCA_964568115.1 of uncultured Anaerolinea sp. Taxonomy (GTDB): domain Bacteria; phylum Chloroflexota; class Anaerolineae; order Anaerolineales; family Villigracilaceae; genus Defluviilinea. The sequence continues at coordinate 2,741 of CAZMQE010000088.1, read as the reverse complement.
CGGTATGGCAGTGGATGCGAACATTCTGATCTTTGAGCGCCTCAAAGAGGAGTTGCGCGCGGGTAGAAATCTCCGTCAGGCAATTGATCTGGGCTGGAGTCGCGCCTGGCCTTCCATTCGCGATTCAAACACATCCACACTGATCACCTGCGTTATCCTTTACATCTTCGGCAACTCATTTGGCGCGAGCATGGTCAAGGGCTTCTCGATCACACTGGCTTTGGGTGTAGGTGTCAGTCTGTTCACAGCCATCATTGTGACCCGCACCTTCCTGCATACACTGCTCGATAATCTCAAATCGGTTGAACACCCGCGCTGGTTTGGTTTATAGGAATCACCCCATGAATATCATCAAAAATCGTTACGTCTACTTTCTAATTTCCCTGCTGGTGATCATCCCAGGCGTTGTCTTTATGATCCTCAACTGGGTCAATCTCAAGAC
>CAZMQE010000088.1:0-2199 GCA_964568115.1 uncultured Anaerolinea sp. | reverse complement strand
TTTTCCGTTCACGATAGCATCGTGGTGTTCGATCGCGTCCGCGAAAACGCTCACGTCTATCGCCGCATCCCCTACGAGACCCTAGTCAATCACTCCATCATCCAGACCCTCGACCGCTCGATCAACACGCAATTGACGGTTATGTTCACCTTGACCGCCCTGGCATTATTCGGCGGCGAAAGCATCCGTCACTTTGTGATCATTCTATTGGTGGGTATTTTCAGCGGAACCTACTCATCCATCTTCAACGCCGCGCCCATTCTGGTTGTGTGGGAAAACCGCGAATGGCAAACCTGGTTTCGTAAACCAAATCAAACTCAGGCTTAAACCTTGACCCAATAAAAAACTCCTGTGAGATCACAGGAGTTTTTTATTGGAAACTTCAGGGCGCCGACGCCAAAACAAGTATTTATATACAAGACCAACAAAAGAGCTGCGCCGTTGCTTCATCATCGGAAAAGGATAATCCTGTTCCTTGGCTTTCAACAGTAATAACAAACGGACAACGTCCTGGTTTTGAGTATAACGATACATCTTTCAATTTTTGATTCCTGCAATCAGGACGCAAACATTGCTAAAATGTTACAAAAACACAAGCGCACCCTGGTTGTGCAAGGTACGCTTGTGGATGAAAACCCGCATCATACAACGGGGGATTTTGTTTCTGCTGCGAGAGACTTGAATCTACCCTCCAAGCTCCACTGCCAGAGTGTCGTAATACGTGCCAGCCCCAAAGCCATCGATCAAGATATGATCCAAAGGCTTCATGTTGGGCAGCTCACGCAAGAAAGCGATCATATTCGAAGCCGCACTCACGTTACCGAATTCGCTCAACAGCCAAGGCATCGGCAGGACAATGCCCTCGCCTTGTAATTGCTTTTCTTTGAGCTTGTTGATCTTGTAATTCGCATGATGGACAATGGCAACCGCCAGCGTTTTACCAACCATACCCAATTCTTCCAACTTCGTCTGATACGCAGCGTAGACATCACGCACCACCTGCACACCAGTCCGCACAAACAACTTGACCATGCCCATCGGTCCCGCCATCGAAATGGATGAACCATCATGCGGCTCATGCATCAGACCCGCCACACGGATATTATGCGCGGACGGTTCCGTCACATCCACGTTATAGCCATCCGTTTTTTGGCGGGAGTGTGGATAATACATTGCCACTTGCAGTACACCTTCATCATCAAAGACTTCACGCGATCTGCCAGCCAGGAATTTCATGGTGGTGCCCGGGATTACGCCTACGATACCTGCGGCGTTCCCAAACAATTGCAGAGCATTGGCATCATGTGAAGTGCCTACAAAACGACTCAGACCTTCAATGCCGCCAACCAGCACTTTCTTTCCATACAAAGACTCAGCAATATTCTGATCGAGCTGTAAATTCTCAGGCAATTCAGGATTCAATGCCAGATGCAAACTACTTGTGGAACCATCGCAGGCTTTATGTATCGCAACCTTCAATGCACTTTCGGGAATTCCGGCGCCTTTTGTAATTAAGTCGAGGTAATCTTCAGAAAGCGGCGCACTCATACCGATCAAAACCGCCTCCACTTCAGAGGGCTGCCAATTACAGGCTTTAATCGCTTCACTGAGAAATCGAATGCCAACTTCCACCTCTAATTGGATGTGTTCCTCGGGGGTGAGGGTTAGTGGCGTATGTTGTCGGTTGAGAAAACCCAACTCGGACAGATTCAATTTCTCGTTCGCTTGAAGCGGATGCCCGAGGCGTCCTTCCAGGAACACGGGCAGGCTTTCGTTATCATAACTAGCTCCCCATGTTCCATAAACACCTCCAATACCAACTGATGAGTTGGTGACACGTTCAACGCCAAAGGGAATTCCCGTAGAAATGGGGATAATCCCTTTTTCAACACCAGGGCGGTCATAAAATGAGGTTGTAGTGGTTGTTTCAACTTGTGTAGCCATAAATCTCCTTTGTATCTACTTTCGAGTAACCCTAATGCACGCTAAAAGTTTCGGGGGCAAAAGTACCATATGGATAAATTCTTACCAAAAATTAATTGAAATTTAATCCTTGTTGAGAGTGATGATCCGTTTTCGTTGAATAAAAAAGACTCCTTGAAGGAGTCTTTTTACTGTTGCTGGGGAGCCTGGATTCGAACCAAGATACTATCCTCCAGAGGGATATGTCCTGCCGTTGGACGACTCCCCATTACTATT
>CAZMQE010000087.1:3461-10610 GCA_964568115.1 uncultured Anaerolinea sp. | reverse complement strand
AGATCTACGCCAACGAAGGCTTGGCACAAGTCCTATTCTTTGAAGCGGACGAGGAGTGCGAAATCTCGTATGCGGATAAGAAGGGGAAATATCAGAAACAACAGTCCATTGTGTTACCGAAGTTGTAACAATAAGACCTGACATCTACAAAGGGTGTCAGGTCTTATTGCATAAAGGAGATGGCAATGAAATTCAAAGCTGCCTTCTCGGAAGAAAATCTCGTTCATCTTGTCGCTTTCTTGACCGCTGCAATGGGCATTGTCAATTTGCTCTCAGCGGTCACGCCGTCCCTGCATGAGCGTTTGCGGTTGCTGGAACAATATTCGCCGTTCAGTATCAGCACCGGCGGACATCTCACCTCGGCACTGGCGGGGTTTGCGTTGCTTTTGCTTTCGGTCAGTTTGTGGCGCAGGAAGCAATTGGGTTGGATGCTCACCTTCACCATTTTGCTCATTTCCATCCCCATTCATGTATTCAAAGGCTTGGATTACGAAGAAGCGACGCTCGCCGCACTATTGGCGGGGTTGCTGTTCTATTTACGTCCCTATTTCCACGCCCGGTCTGATCCGCCTTCCATCAAACAAGGTTTGTTGACCTTGCTCGCTGCCTTTGGCTTTACGCTCGCGTATGGTGTGTTGGGTTTCTTTCTGCTTGACCGTCACTTCAAGATCAGCTTCGGTTTTTGGATGGCGCTCCGTCAAACCCTGGTGATGTTCACTGAATTTTACGACCCGGGCTTGCAGTCCTTGCCAATCTCGTCGTTTGGAAAATACTTTGCCGATTCGATCTACGCGGTCGGGGCAATCACGTTCAGTTATGCCTTGATCATGTTGCTGCGTCCGGTTTTGAATCGCCGCATCGCTACCGAGGATGAACGCACCCGCGCCTGGGAAATTGTCCGCGCGCATGGGCGCACCTCCATTGCCCGTTATACGCTTTTCGACGATAAGCATTTCTTTTTTGCATCGGATCATTCCCTCATCTCTTACGCTTTGGAAAATCGCGTCGCGTTGGCATTGGGTGACCCCATCGCTCCGCCCGACGCGATTTCCGCTTCGATTTCTTCCTTCAAGCTGTTCTGTGCGTCGAATGACTGGCTGCCCGCTTTTTATCAAGTGCTGCCCGACCATCTGGATCTATACAAAGCGGCGGGTTTCGATGTTCTGCTGCTGGGACAGGAAGCAATCGTTGACTTATCCAAATTCACCCTGGATGGTAGCGAAAATAAAACCCTGCGAAACAGCTACAACAAAATGCCGCGCAATGGCTATCGCTATGACGTTGTCCAGCCGCCGTATTCACCGCGCATGTTGCGTGAACTGGACCTGATCAGCAATGAGTGGCTTGCCAGTCGCGCCGCCACTGAAATGCGCTTCTCGTTGGGTTGGTTTGATGAAACTTATCTCAATACCTGTCCAATTTTATTGGTGCGTGACCGCGAGGGCTTTATCGAAGCCTTTGCGAATATCGTCCCTGAATTTCAAAACAACGAAGTGGCAGTGGATCTCATGCGTCATCGTGCCCAGGTCGATTCAGGCTTGATGGATTTCCTGTTCGTTTCGCTTTTTATGTGGGCAAAGGAACAAAACTACGCCTCGTTCAATTTAGGACTGAGTGCATTGTCTGGAGTGGGGGAGCAGGCTGATGGTCCCGTCCTTGAACGGGCGCTCCATTACATCTATCAAAACGTGAACCGCTTCTACAACTTCCGCGGGTTGCATGCCTTCAAAGAGAAATTTCACCCAGATTGGTCGCCGCGCTATTTGGCGTATTTGGGTGCGTCCAATTTGCCTGCAGTTGGCATTTCCATGCTGAACGCGAATTTAGGCGGGAGTTTGTTGGGTAACTTTATCCGCAGGAATAAATAAAAAACGAGCCAAGGACAATTCCTCGGCTCGTTTTGATTCTGTCCTTTTTATCTTAATCAGCATCCTGGGCTTTTGCGTCAGAAATTGCTTTTTGAGTATTTACAAAGGGCAGGATGAGCAAACCAACCACAAAGAAGACGATCAAGGCAAGGATCGCGATGCGCAGATTTCCAAAGACGGTAACAGCGATTCCAAACACGAGAGTTCCCAACCAGGATGTGCCGCGTTCGCTGATTTCGTAAATCGAAAAGAATTCGGCTTCCTTGCTTTTAGGAATCATCTGAGCGAACAAACTACGGCTGATGGCTTGTGAGCCGCCAAGTACGAGGGCAATGATGGCTCCCAGGATCATGAACTCGGTAGCGCGCGAGTCGCCTTTCATGCCGCCGTAGGCATAGATCACAACGCCAGACCAAATGACCAGGCTGACGATAATTGCTTGTTTTGCGCCGATCCAATTGGCGAGCTTACCCCAGAATAATGCGCCGAAGAACGCCACAAATTGGATCAATAGGATGACCGAGATGAGGGTTTGCTGTCCCAATTCAAGTCCACCTCTGAGCAGGGGCGCGGCAGCAAATGTAGATGCAACGGCAATTACAGTTTGGATACCATCGTTATAGATAAGATATGCGGTCAGGTATTTGGAGGTTTCCGGCGTGGTGCGGGCTTTGTTGCGAAGGAAACGCACCAGCAGAATGATCGGACCAAACAAAGGAATGAACACTGGCAGAATGGCAAGTTCAGAATTTAATCTGCCGCTGTTCGTAAGTTGTGTAATCGTGGGCGTAATCAGGGGAGCCCAAATGAAAATAAACAGAGGAGAAAGCAAATAGAATGCAATTGACTTTGCTGGAACTTCCATTGTCTTGGAGAGTTGCTTAAATGCAATGCTGAGTAAATTTTCTCCGGGCGGGATTTGATGTGCGGCATGTCGTGAACGAAGCCGCCCCCAAGTGACTGTTGAGAATCCCAGCCACCAAACACCTGCGGATGCCAGGTTGATGCGTACTGACATTTCACTTGTGATCCCAAAACTTTCATGGAGCAAGAACAATACCAGGTTAAGCGCGAGTAGGACAAATCCACCTATATATCCAAGCGCAAAACCATATGAAGAAACACGGTCTCGTTCTTCTTCACTGGCAATGTCTGGCAGGTAGGCATTGTAAAAGACCAGCGCTGCGCCGAACGACAGGTTTGCAATTACAAACAGAATCGGTCCAAGAAGCCATGTGCTTAGAGTAACGAAAAACATGGCGATCGTAGCGATTGAGCCAATGGTTGCGAATAACTGCAGCATTTGTTTGCGGCGATGGGAATAATCTGCAATGGCTCCTAATATCGGTAAAAAGCCTGCTTGAAAAACAACTGAAAGCGATATCGCAAAAGGAACGACTGCCTCAGGTGCAACGGGCAAACCGAGGAAGTTTACGACGAGCGCTTGTCCGCTGGATTCTGCCCATGCGGTGCCGGTTCGAGCTAAAAAACTAGCCTCGGCAACTGTTTTAGCAAGCCCCGAAATATACGGACCAAGAAATACAGAGCCAATCGTTGTACTAAAAGCTGAATTTGCCCAGTCATACATTGCCCAGCCGAAAATTTCACGCCTGTTATTTATTGGTGCGATGGTTTCAGTCATTGTGCCTCCATAATTACCTGGTAATCTATCAGTCAAAACCCCATGTAACCTTTATAAGTTGCGGAGCGTCTGGAATATGATAGAATCGAACCAGTTAGCAAAAGGGAGGAGTTTGAAAATCTAGGTCGAAATTCCTTGCGTATATATTAGCCTTCATTTATAATCACGGACTGCTATCCCGCCAAACCAGCGGGATGGCTTCGTGTGTTTATCGTCTCTCGCACGCATCTCGAATTTGAATTGCATCTGTTACCTGGCAAGCACTAAATTCCGGATGAGAGTCGGTAGTTCGTAACGGCGCACAGATCAAAGGTCAGGAGTGAACCGAATGTCTTCTTCTTTGCCCCGTAAGAGTTATGCGCGCATTCCCGTTAACATCAAACTTCCCAATCTGATCGAAGTCCAATTGGATTCGTTCGAACGCCTCAAGCGCGAAGGTTTGGGAGACCTCTTCCATGAGGTTTCGCCGATTGAATCCTATAACAAGGGAATGAAACTGTTTTTCCCGGGTCGTGGACCCGAAGCCAAACAATGGGGACTCAAATATTGGTTTGGCGACCCGAAGCATGGAATTGATGAGTGTGTTGAACGCGATCTCACATATTCCAGCCCGTTATATGTATCTGTGTTGTTGGCTGGCGCCGATGTGCCCGAACCGATCAAGCAGGATATCTTCCTCGGTGACTTCCCCGAGATGACCGACAAGGGCACCTTCATTATCAATGGGACGGAGCGCGTCGTCGTTTCGCAGTTGATTCGGTCTCCGGGTGTCTATTTCGAAGCCCCGACGGATCGCGCTACGGGACGTCTGCTTGCCATGTCCAAGCTGATTCCTGACCGCGGCGCTTGGATGGAATTCGAAACCCGTAAGTCCGATTACATCATTTTGAAATTTAACCGCAAACGCACCGTACCTATTACGGTGTTCCTGCGCGCTTTAGCCGCTGTCAACGATGGTATCAAAGACACTCCGTTGAAGACCGGCACCGACGAAGAATTGCTGTCCCTGTTCAGCGATGTGGATAATAACCCCGAGCGCATGTTCATTGCTTCCACGTTGAAGCAAGAACCCGAATGGGATCTCTCTGGTGGTTTGACCATTGCTGAAGCTGCCTTGATTGAGTTCTTCCGCAAGATGCGCCCAGGCGACCCTGCCACGCTCGACAATGCTCGTCAGTTCCTTGAAGAGCAATTGTTTGATCAACGTCATTACGACCTCGAACGTGTGGGTCGTTACAAGTTGAATCAAAAACTTGATCTGAATATTCCCATTCCTCATCGTACCGTATCCAAGGGCGATGTCATCAAGCTTCTCCGCCGCATGATCCAGATCAATAATGGCGTTGAGAAGTCGGATGATATTGATCACCTCGGTAACCGCCGTGTCAAGACGGTAGGGGAGTTGATCCAGAACAAGTTGCGTATTGGTCTCCGCCGTATGGAGCGCGTGATCAAAGAGCGTATGTCCATTCGTGATCAGGAACAATTGTCACCTGTCACGTTAGTCAATATTCGCCCGGTGGTCGCAGCTCTGCGTGAATTCTTCGGTTCATCCCAGCTCTCTCAGTTCATGGATCAGACCAACCCGTTGGCTGAATTGCGCCACAAACGCACTCTCTCTGCACTGGGACCTGGTGGTCTCCGCCGTGAGCGCGCCGGCTTCGACGTCCGCGATGTGCATCACTCACATTATGGTCGTATTTGTCCAATTGAAACGCCAGAAGGTCCGAACATTGGTTTGATCGGTCGTCTCGCTTCGTTTGCCCGTGTGAATGAATACGGCTTCATTGAAACGCCTTATCGCAAGGTCTTTAGGAAGATGGAAGCCGACGATGAGCGTCTTGAAGGACGCACGCTCAGTGAGAACGTGGTTGACCCGAAGACAGAAGAAGTTTTGTACAAATCCGGCGAGTTGATCGATGCGAAGGTCATGAAGAAGATTGCCAAGATCGGCGCGCCCGTGGCTATTGTGCCTTATATCTCTGATCAATTTGATTACCTCTCCGCAGATGCTGAAGATAAATATGTGATTGCTCAGGCAAATGCTCCCTTGACTGATGCAAAGGAATTTGTTCGTGAGCGTGTATCCTGCCGATATCACTCTGGTTTTATTTTCTCGTCGCCCGAGTCGGTCGATTACATGGATGTTGCGCCTCATCAGGTTGTGGGTATTAGTGCTGCGTTGATCCCGTTCCTTGAACATGACGATGCCAACCGTGCGTTGATGGGCTCGAACATGATGGCTCAGGCTGTGCCGCTGGTTCGACCTGAGATTCCTTTGGTTTCAACGGGTATGGAATACCACGCTGCGCTTGACTCTGGTCAGGTTGTGGTGGCAGATGCTAATGGTGAGGTAACGTCTGTTACGGGCAGTTCAATTACCGTCAAAGAAAGAGGCGGTATCCACACCTATAATCTGCGTAAGTATCAGCGCTCCAATCAAAGTACTTGTATTGACCAGCGCCCGGCAGTAGTGAAAGGTCAAGTTATTAAGAAGGGCGACATCATTGCTGATTCGTCATCCACTGAAAGTGGACAGTTGGCGCTTGGGCAGAACGTGGTTATCGCTTTCCTCTCTTGGGAGGGTGGTAACTTCGAAGATGCGATCTTAGTCTCTGAGCGACTTGTTCAAGAAGACCGATTTACTTCCGTACATATTGAGAAGTATGAAGTGGAAGCACGTGACACTAAATTAGGTCCTGAAGAAATTACCCGCGATATTCCCAATGTCGGCGACGATGCAATCAAAGATCTTGATGAAAATGGGATTATTCGGGTTGGCGCTGAAGTAGGTCCAAATGATATTTTGGTGGGTAAGATTACTCCAAAAGGCGAAAAAGAGCTGACGCCAGAAGAGCGATTATTACGTGCAATCTTCGGCGAAAAGTCACGCGATGTAAAAGATACTTCATTGCGCATGCCACATGGCGAGCGCGGTAAGGTTGTGGATGTTAAGGTCTTTACCCGTGAGGAGAATTCAGATCTTTCCGCTGGCGTAGATATGATGGTGCGTGTCTCTGTTGCTCAACGTCGTAAGTTGACGGCAGGCGACAAGATGGCAGGACGCCATGGAAACAAGGGTGTTGTCTCGAAGGTTGTACCTGTTGAAGATATGCCTTTCCTTGAAGATGGGACACCCGTTGATTTGATCTTGAATCCGCTTGGTGTTCCGGGTCGTATGAATATCGGTCAGGTATTGGAAGTCCACCTTGGTTGGGCATCGAAACGTCTTGGCTATCGTGCGATCACTCCCGTATTTGACGGTGCATCAGAAGAGGAAATTGAAGCCGAACTCGCTCGTGCCTGGCTCATTGACCAAGCTTGGAAAGAGTCGGCTGTAATTGCTTGGGATTGGCTCAAAGAACAAGAGTATGATCCTGAGTCCATTCAGGATGATGACGAAGTTCGTCGTTTATATCTTGAAGAATGGCTTGGCGAACGTGAGTATGATACGTCTGATTTAAATGATTTGGCTTATGCGCGCCAATCAGCAGCTGCAGAATGGCTCCGTGATCGCAGTTATGACCCGGATACCATTTTCCATCCAGAGAACGTTGATCCGCGTGACCGAAAACAATATAACGAAGCCGCGATCAATGCATGCTTGCGTTTATGGATCGAGACGAATGGACATAGTGG
>CAZMQE010000087.1:0-3361 GCA_964568115.1 uncultured Anaerolinea sp. | reverse complement strand
GGCAAAGACGAAGAAAAACAACACCCACCGAAGATGGACACAGGCCTGTTAGGCATTGGCGAAAAGTTTATGGGCAAGCGGTAATCTTGACGATGTGAAATTGACATGATAAAATCATCGTCCGTTGCTAATCACACAAGCGGCTATATTTCCCGCTAAAGCATGGCACCACGAATGAGGCCATCCGCAAGATCAAAGATGGCCTCATTTCTTGCAAACTTACATTAAATAATGATGAACTTGAAACAGGAAAACGGAGGCTGAACGTGCCGACAATTAATCAAATGATCCGCAAGGGTCGCAAAAATAAAAAAGCAAAAAGCAAAGCACCCGCATTGCAATATACGCTGAATTCCTTTAAGCAGCGTCGTGTGCGACAGGATAAAGGTGCACCTCAGAAACGCGGTGTGTGTACCGTTGTACGTACAATGACTCCTAAGAAACCAAACTCTGCGCTGCGTAAAATTGCGCGTGTACGTTTGACAAATGGTATTGAAGTAACTGCATACATTCCAGGTGAAGGTCATCAATTGCAGGAACACTCCGTGGTTCTTGTGCGCGGTGGTCGTGTGAAGGATCTGCCTGGTGTTCGTTATCATATTGTGCGCGGGTCGCTTGATACGACTGGCGTAGCTAATCGCAAACAAGGCCGCTCGAAGTACGGCGCGAAGCGTCCAAAGTAATCCAGATGGAGAAATAGAATGCGCAGAGCAAAACCCGAAAAGCGGGAAATCCTTCCCGATGTCCGTTATAGCAGTAAAAATCTTCAGACCATGGTTCAGCATGTCCTTAAAAAGGGCAAGAAGAGCCTTGCTATTGGTTTAATTTATGATGCGATGGATCTTATTAAAGAACGGACAGGCAAAAACGCGATAGACGTTTTTGATGTTGCTCTTAAAAATGTATCCCCGGTCATGGAAGTTCGCCCACGGCGTGTTGGTGGTGCAACTTACCAAGTCCCGATGGAAGTGTCAACGGATCGTCGCACAACGTTAGCGTTGCGGTGGATTTTATCTGCAGCTCGTGAGCGCGCTGGAAAATCTTTCCCAGATAAATTGGCGTCTGAATTGATTGATGCTTCCAACGAAACAGGTTCTGCGATTCGCAAACGCGACGAAACTCATAAAATGGCTGAAGCCAACCGCGCTTTTTCACATTATCGTGTTTAATATTTAAACTACGAATTTAGGAATATAACAAGCATGGCACGAGAGCACCCGCTAGAAAAGTATCGAAATTTTGGGATCATAGCCCATATTGACGCCGGTAAGACTACAACTACCGAGCGTATTATGTTCTATACCGGCATGACGCATCGTATTGGTTCAGTTGATGATGGCACAACCGTTACCGACTGGATGGTACAAGAGCGCGAGCGTGGCATCACGATCGTGTCTGCGGCTGTGTCGGCTGAATGGAAGGGCTATCAAGTCAATATTATTGATACTCCAGGTCACATTGATTTCACAGCTGAAGTACAGCGTTCTTTACGCGTACTTGATGGTGGAGTGGTTGTGTTTGATGCGGTGCAGGGTGTTGAACCTCAAAGTGAGACAGTCTGGCGTCAGGCAGATCGTTATGGAGTTCCACGCATTTGCTTTGTGAATAAGATGGATCGCGTTGGGGCTTCCTATGATCGTACCGTTCAATCAATTATCGATCGTCTTGGTGCAAACCCGATCCCGATGCAAGTCCCGATTGGTTTTGAAGCTACTTTTAAAGGTGTAATTGACCTTTTAACCATGAAGGCAATTGTTTGGGAAGATGATCTCGGAAAAGACCCCAAGGTTGTAGAGATTCCCAGTGACTTGAAGCAGCAGGCTGAAGAAGCTCGTGCCAAAATGGTTGAAAAGATTGCTGAGCTTGACGATGAATTGACCATGAAATTTCTGGAAGCTCAGGAAATCGGCATTGAAGAGTTAAAGGCAGCATTACGTAAAGGCATAATTGCCAACAAGGCTGCCGCTGTGTTTTGCGGGTCTTCCTTGAAAAATAAAGGTGTTCAGATCCTTTTGGATGCCGTTGTCGATTATCTGCCTTCGCCTGCTGATATTCCCACGATCAAGGTGAGTGAGCCTGGTAATCCTGAAAATGAATTTGAACTTCCGACTCAGGACGACGCTCCATTAAGCGCGCTTGTGTTTAAGATCGTTACCGATCCTTATGTAGGTCGGCTTGCGTATGTGCGTATCTATTCGGGTGTTTTGAGTCAGGGGCAAACTGTACAAAACAGTTCAAAGGGCAAAAAAGAACGAATTGGGCGCTTGATACGTATGCATGCCGATCGCCGCGAGGATGTTACTGAAATTCGCTCTGGCGATATTGGTGCGGTTCTTGGATTTAAAGAGAGCTTTACGGGCGATACTCTTTGCGATAGCAAGGCGCTGGTTCTTGATAGCATTTCGTTCCCTGAGCCTGTGATTTCGATTGCGATTGAACCAAAGAGTTCAAGTGATCAAGAAAAAATGGGGGAGGCGCTTCGGAAACTTGCCGAAGAAGATCCGACTTTCCGTGTTAATTCTGATGACAGCACTGGTCAGACCGTCATTCGCGGTATGGGTGAGCTTCATCTTGATATTATCGTGGATCGTCTCTTGCGCGAATTTAAGGTGCAGGCGAACGTCGGTACACCACGTGTGGCGTACCGCGAGTCAATTACCAAGCCTGTAAAGGAAGTCAATTACAAGTACGCGAAGCAATCCGGTGGTAAAGGGCAATACGGCCATGTCGTATTTTCCATGGAACCGGGCGAGCGTGGTAGCGGAATTGTTTTTGAAAATAAGATCGTGGGTGGTTCTATTCCGAAGGAATACATTAACCCTATTGAAAAGGGTGTAAGAGAAGCCTCTGAAAATGGTGTTCTTGCTGGTTACCCAGTTGTAGATTTGAAGGTTACGCTCTTTGACGGCTCCTTCCATGAAGTTGATTCGAGCGAAATGGCTTTCAAGTTGGCTGCATCTATGGGCTTTAAGGAAGGTGTTCAAAGAGGCAACCCCATTCTTCTTGAACCGATGATGAAAGTGGAAGTCGTTGTTCCGGAAGAATATCTTGGGGATGTAATGGGCCAAATTAATGGACGTCGAGGTTTGATCCAGGGTATGGATGTTCGCCTTGGTAATGCACAGGCTATTCGTGCCATGGTACCTTTGGCTGAGATGTTTGGATATGCAACCCAACTTCGTTCTGCCACCCAAGGTCGTGGTGTTTTTAGTATGGAATTTGATCACTATGCGCCTGTATCTCAATCAGTGGCGCAGGAAATAATGAAATAAATATTTTCTTTTATTATAAAGAAGGAGACTTACGATGGCGAAGACAAAATATGATCGTAGCAAACCGCATCTGAACGTAGGGACGATGG
>CAZMQE010000086.1:0-10712 GCA_964568115.1 uncultured Anaerolinea sp. | reverse complement strand
AACAGCCGCTCGCTCTGCCGATTGAGCTATCGAGGAAGGCGACCGAGATTATACCGCAAGGATTGAGTGTGTCAAGCGGTATTATTCGACTTAATACTTCAAGGCGCTCAAATGACGTAGCTTGTCAATCCGATGCGTGGCTGTGATCTGTCGCACAGTACCGGTCAAGCCACGCACCACCAAAGAATCGGTGCTGGCACCGTTACCAAAGTAACGCACACCCTTCAGCAATTCACCATCGGTGATTCCGGTGGCTGTAAAGAAAACATCTTCCGATGAAACCAGATCATTCATCGTCAGGACCTTGTCAAAATCGTATCCAGCTTCATGCCCACGGCGCAATTCATCTTCATCACGCGCATACAGCTTACCCTGGATCTCACCACCCATCGCGCGCAAGGCGCAGGCTGCAAGCACACCCTCAGGTGTACCGCCAATGCCAATTAACACATCCACACCTGAATCTGGCCAGGCCGTCATCAATGCCGCAGCCACATCGCCATCTGGGATCTGCCGAATGCGCGCACCTGAATTACGAATCTCGGCGATCATTTCATTGTTCCGTTCCCGGTCAAGGATGATCGTGGTCAGATCTTCCACATCCTTATGCTTGGCTTTGGCGATCGCTTTGAGATTCTCAGTGATCGATTTTTCGATATTGATCGCGCCCTTGGCTTCTGGTCCCACTGCCAGTTTGTTCATATACACAAAGGGACCGGGGTTGAACATACTGCCGCGTGGAGCGATCGCAACTGTCGCAAGCGAGTTCGAGCGGCCAAAGGCTAAGGGGCGAGTCCCGTCAATGGGGTCTACAGCCACATCAAAGGCCAGCCCTGAACCGTTCCCCACGTTCTCACCGTTATACAGCATCGGTGCATTATCTTTTTCACCTTCACCGATAACGATGACACCGTTCATATCCACGGTTTGGAGGACGATCCGCATCGCGTTGACTGCGGCCTGGTCCGCCCCCTCTTTATCTCCGCGGCCCATAAAGCGACCCGATGCCAACGCTGCGGCTTCAGTGACCCGTACCAACTCAAGAGCCAAATTGCGAGTGGGATCGTATGTGTGATCCATGGTGCCTCCGTTATAGGATGAAAAAAAGCAGGATGAAGTAACCGATTGCTGAACCCCAGATCCACGAATCGATGCGGTCAAGAAAACCGCCGTGGCCCGGGAAAATATTGCTTGAGTCTTTCAATCCACCCTGACGCTTGAACATACTCTCGCCCAGATCACCGAGCGGAGCAATGGCACTAATAAAGAAGCCGATGATCGCGCCTTGCAAGGGAGTGATCAAACCATTTAAGGGTTGTGGTCCTAAAGATGAAAAAGCATAGGCAAATAAAGCACCTACATAAATTGCCGTGAAGATCCCGGCAACATACCCCTCCCAGCTTTTCTTGGGGCTTAAACGCGGAGACATTTTATGCTTACCATACACCGCACCGATGGAATATCCACCTGTATCCGCCGCCCAAACCAGCGGGAGAATGAACATCAACCACCAGACACCGTTAGGCAAATTACGCAGGTCAAGCAAGTACGATCCCACCCAGCCAAGATAAACAATGCCGGTAACCGTGACGCTGAAATCAAGGGCAGCTTTATCGCGACCCCGCTCATACGCAATGATATGGGCTGTCATGGCAAGCAGCACGAATACGACCATGGCAAAAATCGCGAAGTCTGCAAAAAAGAAGCGCGCTGTGGCTATCACAAGCACGCCTCCAACGGTGATGACCTCATTGGGTTCCAACTGAACTGCACGGTACAAGCGGGCGTATTCCCAAGCGCCTCCCACCAGGAATGTTCCCATCAACAAGTAATAAAAAACGCCCCCATAGATAATAGCCGGCAAACCTACTGCAGCCAACGCCAGCGCTGTTAGCGTGCGTTTAAGCATTGGATGCCTCATATTCATTCGATGCGACCTTGCCATAGCGGCGGTCACGGCTTGCATAGGTTTCCAATGCGCGGCGGTATTCTTCTTTATCAAAATCGGGCCAATACGTGGGTGTGACATACCACTCTGAATAAGCCGCCTGCCAGATCAGGAAATTGCTCACGCGCAATTCACCCGAGGTGCGGATGATCAAATCAGGGTCAGGCACACCCTTGGTATAAAGATACTGGTTAACCAATTCGTCTGTGACCTTTTCAGGCGGGATTCCATCTTTAATGATCCGCTGGATCGCCTGCACGATCTCATCGCGCCCGCCATAATTGAAAGCGATATTCAGGATCAGGCGGTCATTATTCTTGGTGACATCGATGGCATCCAAAACTTTTTCCTGAAGTGTAGGTGCCAACATTTCGAGACGCCCAATATGACGTAATTGCACACCCTCTTTATGCAATTCATTGAGCTCCCGATCGATCACATCCTCCAAAATATACATCAACCCTTTTACCTCTTCGGGTGGGCGTCCCCAGTTCTCTGTAGAGAAGGCATAGATGGTGAGGTATTTGATGCCAAATTCCACCGTGGCACGAATGACACGGCGCAGGTTTTCAGTACCGGCTTTGTGCCCTGCGAGGCGCGGCAACGCTCGCGAAAGCGCCCAGCGACCGTTACCATCCATGATCATGGCAACGTGCTGGGGCAATTTAGCAACGGGGATATTCATTGGGGATTTTTTCATTAATTATTGCAGGCAAAAAGCAAGTGCCTACACTTCCATGATCTCGACTTCTTTTTTCTTACCAAGTTCACCGATCTCTTCCACGTAGCGGTCGGTCAACTTCTGCAATTCTGTCTCCCCGCGTTCCAGTTCATCTTCAGTGATCAATTTTTCCTTCTCAAAGTCACGCAGGTCATTGTGCGCATCGCGGCGGATGTTGCGGACAGCAATGCGGGCTTCCTCCAGACGATGATGAACGCTCTTCACCAGATCACGGCGGCGCTGTTCGTTCAACGGAGGCAGGTTGAGGTGGATGACCTTGCCATCGTTGTTGGGATTCAGTCCCAAGTCTGAAGTTTGAATCGCCTTTTCAATGACTTTGAGCGTGGTCGCATCATACGGCTTAATGGTCAATGTCCGTGGTTCAGGGACACTGATCGAAGCCAACTGCTGAAGAGGTGTTGGGGTTCCGTAATACTCGATCGCCAGCTTCTCAACCAGGGCAGGGCTTGCACGGCCTGTCCGAATGCCCGCCAGATCATCATGAAGGACTTGAATGGCGCTGCGCATGCGATGTTCAGCGTCAGTAAGAATATCTTTAATCACCGCGATCTCCTGAAATTTGAAATAATCTTAATGTTAAGGATACACCAAAACGACGAAAAACGCTACGGAGAAACAAAGGTGTGAGAGGTTTTGAAGCAGGCGGATAGACTCTCAAAACAAAAAACGGGAGAGAAATGCTTCTCTCCCGTTCGGGGTATGAAAGATTAGCCGTGAACCAAAGTGCCAACTACTTCCCCACGAAGTGCCGCAAGGAGGGCATGGTTATCCCACATGTTCACCACAAGGATCGGTACTTTATTTTCCATGCAATGCGTGATGGCGGTGCTGTCCATAACTTCAAGACGACGATTGAGCACATCAATGTAGGTCAGGGAATCAAACTTGACCGCATTGGGATTTTTCTTGGGGTCTGAATCGTATACTCCATCCACCTTTGTGGCTTTGATGACAATGTCAGCATCGATCTCGGTCGCTCGCAGCGCAGCAGCTGTATCGGTGGAGAAGAACGGGTTACCCGTCCCTGCGCCAAAGATCACCACGCGTCCCTTTTCGAGGTGGCGAATGGCACGTCGGCGGATATACGGCTCGGCAATCGCGCGCATCTCGATCGCCGAAAGCACACGGGTATAAACGCCCTGGCGTTCCAGTGCATCCATCAAAGCCATGGAATTCATGACTGTTGCAAGCATGCCCATATAATCCGCGGTAGAACGATCCATGCCGTGTTCCAAACCTTGTTTGCCGCGCCACAGGTTCCCAGCACCGATGACCACAGCAATCTCCAAGCCAGTCTCATGCACTTCCTTGATGCGCCCGGCAATGGACTCAGCTTCATCCACATCAATGCCATAGCCAGATTTACCCGCCAGGGTCTCACCACTCAACTTAAGAAGAATACGTTTATATTTGAAGTCGCCCATAATACTCCTTTTCATTCACCCACCGAAGGATGGATGAAATTATAAAAATGACCAACCCGATGGTTGGTCATTTCAATATTGATTAACCTTTCAAACTTTCACCCAGCTCCCAGCGCTGGAAGCGGCGGACGATCACATTTTCGCCGATGGCGGCTACGGTTGAGAGTATCAACTTTTCCACAGTGAGGGATTCATCGCGGATGTAAGCCTGGCGGGAAAGGACAACTTCATCCTTGAATTTCTCAAGGCGGCCTGCCACGATCTTTTCCATCACGCTCTCGGGCTTGCCTTCTTCAACGGCGCGGGCGCGGGCGATCTCAGCTTCGTGCTCAAGCACTTCAGCGGGAATCTCTTCGGCTTTGAGGTAGCGCGGCGCGGATGCGGCGATCTGCAAAGCAAGTTCATGTGCCAATTCACGGAATTTTTCGGAACGAGCAACGAAGTCGGTCTCGCAGTTCACTTCAACCATCACGCCTACGCGTCCACCACCGTGGGAGTAAAGCTCCACCACACCTTGGGATGCATCACGGTCAGCACGCTTGGCGGCGGTTGCCATGCCTTTTTCGCGCAACCAATCC
The DNA here is from genome assembly GCA_964568115.1 of uncultured Anaerolinea sp. Taxonomy (GTDB): domain Bacteria; phylum Chloroflexota; class Anaerolineae; order Anaerolineales; family Villigracilaceae; genus Defluviilinea. Next base: position 6,020 of record CAZMQE010000086.1, on the reverse strand, counting down.
ACAGCCTTTTGATAATCGCCATCGGCTTCGGTCAACGCTTTGCGGCAGTCCAAAATTCCAGCGCCTGTCGCACCGCGTAATTCTTTGATCATTTCAGTCGTAATTTCCATCTCGATATATCCTTCTATTGCCTTGGTACGATTACTTATTCAGCAGCGGGGGTTGATTCTGCGGGAGCAGCCGGTGCATCAACAACCTTGGGAGCCATCTTCGCCAGCGTGGATTCGCCGAGGAGGGCATCATCTTCCAACTCAACATCGGTATCAACAACTTTGGGACCCTTGCGAGATGGGCGTTCTGCTTTTACAGCTTCGGCGGGTTTATCATCCACATCCTCTTCCTTGCGAGAGGCTTTACCTTCAAGCACAGCGTCGGCAACCTTCGCCACCAACAGCTTGATGGCACGAATGGCATCATCATTGGAAGGGATCACATAATCAATGTTCAACGGATTGCAGTTCGTATCCACCATCGCGACGATGGGAATACCCAACAAGTTAGCTTCATGCACCGCAGACTCTTCACGACCGACATCAATGATGAAGATCAAGTCAGGGCGGCGCTTCATCGAACGCGTACCAGAAAGACGGGTGGTCAGACGCGTAATTTCACGTCCGATCAGCAAGCCTTCTTTTTTGGTCAAACGCTCAAGTTCATGCGTATCGCGCATTTTTTCAAGGCGCTCAAGTTCCTGAATACGAGCATACATCGTGGTCCAGTTGGTGAGCATACCGCCCATCCAGCGCTCGGTCACATAGGGCATGCCACAGCGCGCAGCTTCTTCAGCCACAGTTTCCTGTGCCTGGCGCTTGGTGCCAACGAACAAGACATTACCGCCGTTCGCAGCCACATCGCGGATCACATTGTATGCCTGGTTCAACAACTTGGAAGTCTGTTGCAGGTCAATGATGTGAATGCCGTTACGTTCTGTGAAAATATACGGCTTCATACGGGGGTCCCACTTGTTAGTGCGATGTCCGAAGTGCACACCGCTCTCAAGCAGGGCTTTCATGGAAATAACTGCCATTTTTCTCCTTACAGTTCTGCTTTCCAACGCGCACGAGGTGGCGTGAAGCAGAATGAGTTTAGCGGGATTTACTAACCCGCTCAAGGACGCTCAATGCCCGTCCCAGGCAAGATGTGCTTCTTTTAGAAGCGGCGGGATTATATCACAAGACCGCTTCATCCGAAGCCGGAAATTGTTCCGTCACCCAAGCCTGCTCCTCCCTGAAAACTTTTTATAAAAAAGCCCCGAGTTCTCTCGGGGCTGATGGACTAAATCACTGCAGTTTGACCGTACAACTGCTGCTTGATGTTGACTACGCGTTTGCGAAGGTCGGTTTTTGTTTCGATCTCGCTGGCAATTTTCTCGATGGCATACATCACTGTGGTGTGATCGCGCCCACCCAACACTTGCCCGATCATGGGCAGGGATGCATCGGTCTCTTTGCGCATGAGGTACATGGCTACCTGACGTGGTTGGGCGATCTTTTGCGAGCGGTCGCGTCCAAGCAAGGCTTCGACTGTGGTTTGCCATTCCTTGGCAACCAGTTCCATGATCTTTCCGGGAGCAACGTCGCTACGTTGCGGCAACAGATCTGCTAGCGCCACTTCGACCAGATTCGGCGTCAAAGAAGAGCCACTCAGATCAGCAAATGCCAGAATGCGATTCAAGGCGCCTTCCAATTCACGAATGTTGGACTGTACGCGACGTGCGATTGTCTCCAAGATGTCATCAGAGATCTGACGTCCGGTGCGTTCAGCCTTCGAGCGCAGAATAGCAAGGCGGGTTTCAAGGTCAGGCGGCTGAATATCCGCGGTTAACCCCCACTCAAACCGGGAGCGTAGACGTTCATCAAGCGTATTGAGGGACTTCGGCGGGCGATCGGATGAAACGATGATCTGTTTATCCTGTCCATGTAAGGTGTTGAAGGTATGAAAGAATTCTTCTTGTGTGGATTCTTTACCGGCAATAAATTGGATGTCATCCACCAATAACACATCGGCGGAGCGATATTTCTCACGGAAAGCCTGATTGGTATGGGTGCGGATGGCACTGATCATATCGTTGGTAAATTCTTCGGATGAAACGTAGAGCACATTCAGTCCGCGGGCATGACAGGCATTACCGATGGCGTGCAATAAATGGGTCTTACCAAGCCCTACACCCCCGTATAAGAACAAGGGGTTATACGCACGCGCCGGTTTTTCAGCAACAGCGAGGCAGGCAGCATGCGCCAAGCGATTCCCAGAGCCAACAACATAAGTATCGAATACGTAACGCGGATTAATGCTGAGGCTGCGAGGCTGATCGGAGGAAGCAAAAACAGGCTCCGGCTTCGATTGAGGCGCTTCATCCATTGGTTGTTCTGTTTCATTGCCATTGACAATGAAATTTACATCCACAGATGAGTTCAAGATCCCAACCAGGAGACGATTTACTGTGCTGGCAAGGCGGTTTTCGAGCCAATCACGTGCATAAGCGTTACTTACCCCAACTGTCAGTACGCCATCTTGATACGAAACAGGTTTGGTATCACGTACCCAGGTATCAAAGGATGCCCGTGGCATTTCCATTTGAAGTTGTCCAAGTACTGATTGCCATGCCTGTTCTGCATTCATAATAACTCCATTGCAACGTGATGAGAGACTGTCGAATTAATCCGCTTCGTCAGCGGCTCATTTGTGATTCTAGTTTTTACTTTTAATAAACTTACCGGGACTTAAGATGCGTACCGTTCAGCACATCCAGATTTCAGCGTGCCATCATTCTAGCAGATAGTTATGGAAAACAACAACACGCAAAGCCTACGCTAGGTTAAAAACTTCCGTTTTTTTAAGGTCGGTCAATGTTAAAGATTCAATGTGTGAATATTTTGAATTCAAGTTTTTTATAGAACACCCGTTTCAGCCATGTACGCCTTGAAAAGTTATCCACACCCCCATATCTGGGGTCATTAAGCTGATATACCTGATATTTGGCAAATATAGAGACTGGTTGTTAAAAAACTGTTTTAGAAATTTTGAACGAGTCAATGTTTTTGAATCACCGAATCTCGTGATTCAATGTTAAAGAAAATTCGATTCGGTCATTTATGACTTGTTATGCCGCGGCAGCCATACAAGAATCGTTGAACCTTCATTCAACACAGAGGATATATCCACTTCACCACCCACAGAATGTGCACGCGTATGCATGTTGGCAAGTCCATGACCGATGGAAACATTTAGTTTATCCATATCAAAACCATTGCCATCATCAATGATCTCCATCAGTACACGGTCTTCAGTGGTCCAAAGTGCTACTTGAACATTTTTTGCCTTGGCATGCTTCGCTGCATTCGCTAAAGCTTCCTGACATATATGAAATAGGGTCAATGACTGCGCTTGAGAGAGCTCTTTCAGGTCTGAGTCAGGCTCTGTGAAGTGGACTTCAGCAAACGTATTGGCACGATATTCTGCAATAAGACGTTTTATGCCGTTCATCAAGCCTTCGCTGCCCAATTGACGCGGTCTAAGGTCCAAAATATAAGAGCGCAAGTCGCGGATCGCTTGATTCAAACCATCAATAGAATGTTGAACTCGTTTTTTCGCATCATTGGGATCATCTGCGATCGAATGGAGTGCATTTTCAAGGGACAACCCCACGCCATAAATGGATTGAATGATGCCGTCATGCAAGTCCATACCGATACGATCACGTTCGCCCAACACCGCCGCGCGACGAGCACTGGCATGTAAACGTGCATTTTCAATTGCCAAACCCGCCCAATTCCCTACAGCTGCCATCATTTGTATACTTTGCTCATCAATGGGGGTGGTTTTTTGGGTGGCAACACTCATTACACCGATCAAGTTATCGATCGCAAGTAATGGGATGCCCACCATTTGATTGAAACCAGCCTGTACCACGGCATCCCGCAGAAAACGTTCATCGTTTTTCAAATCTTTACTAATGACCGGCACACGAGTCTCAGCCACCATGCCAATGTAACCGCTCCCAATTGTAAAAAGATTACGCGTCCAAAAGGCTTCTGCCGCATGCCCACGGTGTAAAACCATGCGCAATGTTCTTTTATCATCATCCAGAAGGAAAATCTCTCCGGCTTCCACCTTCAAGTAGCGGATCACATGCCCCAGGGTCTTATTAAGGATCTCGTCCAGTTCCAGGCTCGAGGTCAGCGTAGAGGCGATACTATTCAGCAGCGACATATCCGTTGTGCGGCGCGTCAGAGCCAGATCACGCTCCCTCATTTGATCCATCAAACTCGCGTTTTGGATCGCCGCGGCGGCATAAGTTGCCAGCATTTGGATGATCTTCTCATCATCTGCAGTAAATTCACTCGCATCTTTCTTATCCGTCAGATAGATCTGCCCCAACTGCCTGTCACTGGTGCGGATCGGGACACCCAAAAATGATTTCATGGGCGGGTGATGCGCAGGAAAGCCAACTGATTTTGAATGTTTGGAAATCTCAGGAATTCGCAGCGGTTCCTTCGCGCCCATCAAAGCGCCAATTAACCCTCGCCCTTCTGGCGGGTGCGCCATGCGATTGATCTCTTTTTCAGTTAGCCCAACAGAAATGAATTTGATCAAACGACCTTCATCATCCAACACCCCCAACGCCGCATAACGCGCATCCGACTGTTCACATGCCACAGTCGCAATACGCTCCAACAATGTCTCCAAAGAGACTTCCCTCACCAGCTCCAGGCTGGCTTTATGCAAGGCGATTAAACGCTCTTGAAGTTGCTCACGGGTTAAAAGCATACGAAGACACCACCATGCAGACGATTATATCCAATTTGATTTATTTTGATAGATTTTGGTAGAAGAGTACAATAGAATATATACAAACAAAAAGGTGAACCCATGACAACTTCCCGCATCTCCGGATTTTACAATATGCCCCTTGAAGAGCGCCGCGCCAAATTAGCGGACGCCGCGCAGCAGACGCCCGAAAGCCTGCTCCCATTTTCTTCAGGCGGACTCGCCCCTGAATCCGCCGACCACATGATCGAAAACGTGATCGGCTTATATAGCCTGCCGCTTGGAATTGCGCTCAACTTCCAGGTGAATGGACGCGATGTGCTCGTGCCGATGACTCTCGAAGAACCATCGGTCGTGGCGGGTGCCTCGTTCATGGCAAAGCTCGCTCGGGCTGGCGGCGGCTACACAGCCACGACCACCGACCCGTTGATGATCGGGCAAATGCAAGTCATTCACGTGACGAACCTGCACGAAGCCAAATTCAAACTCTACGAACACAAAGCGGAACTCCTCGCCGAAGCGGACTCGATCGACCCCATCCTCAAAAAGTTTGGCGGTGGCGCCCGCGACCTGGAGGTCCGCATTATCGACGACTCCCCCATCGGTGGCTTTCTCGTTGTTCATCTTATCTACGATGTGCGTGACGCGATGGGCGCCAACGCCGTCAATACCGCTTGTGAACGCTTAGCACCGCGCATCGAAGCCATCACCGGCGGCAAAGTCCATTTGCGGATTCTCTCCAACCTGGCAGATCGCCGCGTTGCCCGAGCCCGGTGCACGATCTTGGTCAATGACTTGGCTTTCGATAATTTTTCTGGCGAAGAAGTGCGGGATGGCATCATCGCCGCCTACGCCTTCGCCGCCGTGGACCCGTACCGCGCCGCGACGCATAACAAAGGCATCATGAACGGCGTGGACTCGGTCGTCATCGCCACGGGCAACGACTGGCGCGCCATCGAAGCCGGTGCCCATGCGTATGCTGCCCGTTCAGGGAAATACACGTCACTCTCCACCTGGGGCAAGGACAAGGACGGTAATCTCGTCGGCACGCTTGAAATGCCCATGGCGGTCGGCATCGTCGGTGGTGCAACAAAGGTTCACCCGGCGGCGCAAGCCTCGGTTAAATTGATGGGCGTCAAGATCGCCTCCGAACTCGCTGAGATCATCGTCTCGGTGGGACTCGCGCAAAACATGGCAGCCCTCCGTGCCCTCGCCACCGAAGGCATCCAACGCGGACACATGTCCCTGCA
>CAZMQE010000085.1:7686-10828 GCA_964568115.1 uncultured Anaerolinea sp. | reverse complement strand
GGAAGGCGTCTTTGAGTTCTTCGAGATGGGTGATGACGAGGATCTTGGCGAAATCATTTTTGACGAGATTGATCGCTTCGATGAGCCGTTGCCGGCCTTGTACATCCTGCGAGCCGAAGCCTTCGTCAATGACCAGTGTTTGCAGACGTGCGCCCTTGCGCTGCGCAAGAATTTCAGAGAGTGCCAGCCGGATCGCAAAGTTGACGCGGAAGGCTTCGCCGCCTGAATACATTTCGTAATCGCGCGCACCGGCGCCATCTTTGATCTTGATATCAAGTGTTTCTTTCAAGTCTTTGCGCTTATCGTCTTTATAGGATTCCTGCGTGACAAACTCCATCGACATTTGCCCGTCGCTTAAGCGATCCAACAAGTCATTGGCTTTTGATTCGATCTGCGGCAATGCCTGTTCGATCAATAATGCCGGGACGCCATCTTTGCCAAAGGCGCGTTCCAATGTTTTATGTTGTGCGATCTGTTTTTGCAATGCCTCGCGTTCTTTTTCAAAATCGGTTTTGCGGGCGCGCTGGGTCTTGAGAATATCCACGCGTTGTTGCGCACCACCCAATTCACTGCGGACTTTGTTTTCATCCTCACGCAACTTAAATAGTTCACGCTCGGCAATATCAAGGTTGGGCGATTGCGCTTCGGCTGTTCTCAAGGCTAAAGCCGCCGTATCATATTCCTTTTGCTCCGCCTCGATCTCAGCTTGTCTCTTGCGTCTTTCCTCTTCAAGATTCGCGAGCTCGTCTGCAATTTGTTTGTTCACTTCTTTGGCAGATTTCAAATTGCCGTATTCTTCTTCTACATCACGCAATTCGCTTTCCTGCTGGCGTGCTTCGTCATGTGCAGACGTGTCGTAGCCGAGCTTCGCAAGTTCTTTATCCAGTTTGGCAAGCTGCTTTTGTTCATCTACCGCGTATTTGCCGCTGTTCAAAATCTTTTCCACTTCTTTCAGGCGTTTCTTGCCGGTTGAGCCCCAATCTTTTGCGAGGGCTTCAATGGTTTCCAGGCGTTCGGTAAGTTGGGAGATCTCGCTGGCATATTTCACGCGTTCGTTTTCGGCGGATGCCAATTGCTTCACGCGTGATTCATAATCGGTAATTTGTTTGGAGATCGATTTCGCCTCGTCGGTGTTGGCTCGATAACGGTCACCCTTTTCTTTGCCTTCGCTTTGTAATTGCGTCAGTGTAGATTTGCGATGTTCTTCGCTAAGCGGTTGACCACATAATGGACATTCTGCGCCATTTGCCGAATCTAATTCGTCAATACGGGTCTTCAACTCATCCATTTGAATCTTGAGTTGCTCATTTTCCACTTTTAGTGCAGCTTGACGTTCGCGCGCCTCATTGCGTTTGCTTTCAGTTTCCACGCGCTCATTAATTTTTGCTTCCGCGTCAGCTAACAGTTTTTGTGCCTTCTCAATTTCATTTTTCACATCGCTATTCACTGATAACTGCTGACCAACTTCCTCTTCTTCAGCCACCAACGCACGCCGCTCTTCTTCCAGGCGCGCTTTTTCCACAGCGATCTTTTCCAACAACGGTGCGCGATCCTTTTCGTGTTCACGAAACTCTGCGGCAGTCTTATCCAACTCTTCCAATTCCTTGCGGGCTTTTTGCCAGGCTTTGTAGGTCGCCTCGATCTCTTTGGCGCGATTGACTAAGTCTGCATAGGCGGTGCGCTCAGATTCTTTCGAAGCGAGACGAGCCTCAAGCGTGGCAAGCGCCGTGCGTGAGCGTGTCAATGAGGCGGATAATGTGGATGTCAATTTGCGCTGCTCATTCAACAATGCCGCGCTCTGCCTGATATTTTCCAATGCGGACTCTTGCGCTTCACGCGCCGCCGATAACTGCTTCAGCGTCCTTTGAAGTTCGTCCAGCCGATTCTTTCGGGTTTCTTCCTCGGCGAGTTCGGCGTCAATTTCTGCCACGCGCCCGTCAATCTCATCCACTTCGCGTTCGATGACTTTGCGTTTTTCGGCGGTGCGATTTTTATACTCATCCCAGATCTCAAGACCGAGGATGTTGCTCAGCACCTCTTTGCGTTTGGTGGCGTTCTGTTGGGTAAACTCATCTGCCTTGCCCTGTAAAAAGAAAGACGCGTTGACAAAGGTCTCGTAATCGAGCCGCAGGGTTTGTTCGATGCGGGCTTGCGTATCGCGGGTCGTTTTCTCGGTGAGCGGACGCCAAGTCTCGCCGTTTTGAATTTGGAATTCAAGCACGGTGCTTTTGTTGCGCGGCAATGTCCGTTGCACGCGATAGGTATTTTGTTCGTGTGAAAAGGTGAAAGCAACTTCCGCCGCTTTGATATCTGCGTTGAGGTTGATCACGTCACTGCTTTTGCCGCGTGCCTCACCGAATAATGTCCATGTAAAGGCATCAAGCAGGGATGACTTGCCCGCGCCGTTATGTCCTGAGATGCAGGCAAGATCAATGCCATTGAAATCGAGTTCAACGGCGTCACGATACGAGAGGAAACCGGCGATGCGGAGGTGAAGAGGAATCATATGGGTTTGATGGATTATAATCTAACCACCATGACCGAAACTTCAGATATGCGTGCCAGGCGTCGCCTGACATTGATCGTCATTACACTCGCAACAATTCCCTGTTACTGTATCGGCTGGGTTGCTTTGGCATTGGCGCCCGACCCGAATCAATTAACACCAACCGCAACTGAAACCTGGACGCCAACCGTCACAATGACCGGTACACTTGCGACCCCCACCATCACCGGAACCCCGTTGATCATTACTCAAACCATTACCAATACCCCCACGCCAACTTTTACACCCACAGCCACCGCGACAACCACCTTTACACCAACCTTCTTCGCACCTTCGACGGGTACATTCACGCCAACCTTTACCGCGTCACCAACCTGGACTCCATCCAGTACCAATTTACCGACGATCACATATACTCCTTCGATTACACCACAACCTACGTTTACTCAAACTCCATCCATTACCCCATTCCCGTCACCCACAACACCTGGTCCTTAATATGACAGACATCCTTCCTTTCTTAAAATCGATTATCTCCGTTTCAGGAATTTCAGGCTACGAAACTCCAGTTGCCACGCTCATTGCAGAGAAATGGCGTCCGCTTGTCGATGAAGTATCCACAAGTCGTGTCGGTTC
>CAZMQE010000085.1:5686-7586 GCA_964568115.1 uncultured Anaerolinea sp. | reverse complement strand
ACCAAAGTGGGCGGCATTGATGTGCGCGTGCTGCCCGGCGCGCCGGTAACGGTCCACGCGCATAGTGGAGATGAACTACCCGGTGTCATCGTGATGCCTTCGGCGAAGTTGTTGCCTGAATCTGTGAGCGCAGGTGAAGTGCTCGAAATTGCTTATCTTTTAGTCGACACTGGCTTGACTCCGCGCGAAGTGGAGAAGAAGGTGCGGGTGGGGGATCTGGTCTCGTTTGCGAATGAGCCGATGGAACTGGCGGGTGATGTGCTCTCAGGTCACACGCTGGATAACCGCGCGTCGGTTGCGGCGCTGACAGTTTGTTTGGAAGAGCTGCAAGGCAAGCGTCATGTTTGGGATGTATGGGCAGTTGCCACGGTCCAGGAAGAGACGAGTTATCTCGGGGCGTACACCTCTGCATTTGATCTGCATCCACAAATTGCAATTGCTGTGGATGGCACGTTTGCCAAAGGTCCTGGTGCAAATGGCTGGCAGACTTATCCGATGGGTAAAGGCGTCGGCTTATGCATGGGACCGAACATGCATCCGTATTTGCACAAGAAACTTACAGAGCTAGCCAATAAACTTGAGATCCCTAACTTCTTGGATGTGACGGCTTCGCATTCCGGTACAGATGCTTACCCGATGCAGGTTATTGCTGAAGGTATCCCGACTGCGTTGGTGGAGTTCCCGATCCGTTATATGCATACACCGGTTGAATCGGTGGCGGTAAAAGATATTCAACGCGCGGGACGTTTGATGGCTGAGTTCATTGCTTCACTCGAAGCGGATTTTGTTGATACGATCGTTTGGGAATAACTTTTGGACTCAGGAAGCTTGCTTCCGTAATACGCCAGCATACCCCAACGGGCACACGAGCTGGCTGACTCCAGAATTAAAACAGGAACCTTATGCCAACATTTGGAAATGCTCAATTAAAATTATTGGAAAAACTTTGCAACGTCATCGCGGTATCGGGTGATGAGGGCGAGGTGCGCAAGCTCGTCATGGAAGAGATCAAGCCCTACGCGGACGAGGTCAAGGTGGACGCGTTAGGCAACGTATTGGCGACCAGGCAAGGGCGTGGAAAGAAGCGTACTCGCGTCATGCTCGATGCGCATATGGATGAAGTCGGCTTTATGATCGTGGCGGATGAAGGCGAGGGTATCTATCGCTTTGAAACCGTAGGCGGGATCGATGTGCGGCATCTGCTTGGTAAGCAAGTGTATGTTGGCAAGGATCGCACGCCCGGTGTGATCGGCGGCAAACCCGTCCATTTGATGGAGGCGGGTGAGTATACGCGTAAAGTGCCGGTGGATGGCTTGCGGATCGATCTGGGTTTGGCAGGCAAGGCGAAGGTCGGTGATCGCGCAGGTTTCGCCACGAAGTTTCGACGCGTGGGTCCTTCGATCATGTCGAAAGCGATCGATGACCGCATCGGTGTTGCCACGCTTGTAGATCTGTTGAAGCATGCGCCCGCAAATGTGGATATTTGTGCGGCGTTCACGGTGCAGGAAGAGATCGGTTTGCGCGGCGCGAAAGTAGCGGCGCAATATTTCAACCCCGATATGGCGATCGCGATCGACTCGACGCCTGCACATGATCTGCCATCACACGAAGGTGATGAGAATATCTCCTATAACACCAAGCTCGGATTTGGTCCCGCGATCTATATTGCGGATGGTTCGACTCTGCACGACCCGCGGCTGGTTCGCTTTCTAAGTGAAATTGGCGACGCTGAAAAAATTCAGTATCAATTCAGGCAACCCGGCGGCGGTGGTACGGATTCGGGCGCGATCCAAAGAGCGTTGGCGGGTATTCCCACTGTATCGGTCTCGGTGCCGCATCGTTATACTCATTCGCCGATCAGCATCTCGCGCGTGGACGATTGGAAGAATACGCTGGCTTT
>CAZMQE010000085.1:0-5586 GCA_964568115.1 uncultured Anaerolinea sp. | reverse complement strand
CTCATTCGCCGATCAGCATCTCGCGCGTGGACGATTGGAAGAATACGCTGGCTTTATTGCACGCTGCGTTGAAGAAGATCACGCCTGAGTTGATCGCCAAGAGATAATATTTAGTTTGCTCTTACGGGGGCTTAGCCCCCATAAGAGCAAAACATTTTATAGGTAACCCATGAATGGATTAATCGCTCTCGTCGGCTCCGGCGAATATTTGGCAGTAATGAATGAAGTTGATCGTTACCTGCTGGCAAGTGTGAATGTCAAAACCCCGCGCGTGGTGTGTTTGCCCACTGCCGCCGGGCAGGAAGGTGACGAAAGCGTCGGGCGTTGGTCGCGGATGGGCGTCGAGCATTTTACAAAGTTAGGCGCAGAAGTGACAGCTCTGCCCATCATTGATAAAGCTTCCGCCAATGACGAGCAATATACAGCCACGCTCGAAAGCGCAGACCTGATCTACTTTTCAGGCGGCAATCCGCAATATTTGTATGAGACCATGAACGGTTCGCGGGCGTGGTCCGCCATGCAAAAAGCGTGGAGTAATGGCGCGGTCTATGCCGGTTGTTCGGCGGGTGCCATGATCCTTTCCAAACAGATCCCTAGGTTTCGCCTGGGCGGTACCAATGAAGGATTTGGAATCGTCCCGGCGCAGTTCATCCTGCCACATTTCGATGCCATGCCCGTCATATTCAAGCCGTTGACACTCGCATTAAAGTCGCAGCTCAAAAAAGGTGAGCGCATGCTCGGCGTGGATGAAGAAACCGCCCTTGTGGGTCACTTGGGCGGCGAATGGAAAGTGCTCGGTCAAAGCAAGGTACATGTATTTACGCACGAAGGCGTGCAAACGTATGAAAGCGGACAGACGCTCTTGCTCAATTAATAACATTTGCCACAAAGCACACAGAGGTCTTTGAGTTTTTTTCTCTGTTATCTCTGTGAACTCTGTGGCGAAAGAAATCTATAAAGGACTCCTTCATGAAAAAACTCCTCAAACAACTTACCGAAGCCTTTGGTCCATCAGGCTATGAAGACAATATCCGCAAGCTGGTGATGGCAGAAGTCAAGCCACTTGCCGATGAGATCAAAGTGGATGCGCTGGGCAACCTCATTGCCCGCAAGAAGCCCAGCAAAGTGACCAAAGATACCAAGAAGATCATGATCGCCGCCCATATGGATGAGATCGGCATCATGGTCAGCCACGTAGATGACCATGGTTTCGTTCGCTTCACATCCATTGGCGGCGTGTTCGGTAAATATGTTTTGGGCGGACGTGTGCGTTTCTTGAACGGCGTTCAAGGCGTGATCGGTTACGACCGCTTTGATAAACCTCACGAAACGCCGACCCTCGATAAGGTTTATATTGATGTTGGCGCCACCAGTAAAAAGGATTGCCCGGTTAAGGTGGGCGATGTTGCCGCGTTCGATCGTCCGTTTGTTGAAATGGGCAATCGCTTCGTAGCCAAATCCATGGATGATCGCGTGGGTGTTTTGGTTGCCATCGAAACCCTGCGTGCGCTCAAGTCCACGCCGCATGATGTGTATTTTGTTTTCACCACGCAAGAAGAAGTTGGCACGCGCGGCGCAGGTACTTCTGCATTTGGGGTTGACCCCGATGTAGGCATCGCGATCGATGTCACCGCCTCAGCCGATACGCCCAACGCCATGAAAATGGAAATGGTGCTGGGTAAAGGTCCGTGTGTGAAAATTAAAGATAGCGGCGCGCTTTCCGATCCGCGTGTGGTGCAGTGGATGATCAGCACGGCTGAGAAGAATAAAATTCCCTATCAACGTGAAGTGCTATTGTTTGGCGGCACCGATGCGCATGCCATGCAAATGACACGCGCGGGTGTACCTGCGGGTTGTCTCTCCATTCCCACGCGCTATGTGCATTCGCCATCCGAAATGGTGGATCTCATCGATGTGCAGAACTCGGTCAAGTTGATGGTTGCGATTCTAAAAACGCCCATTGATTTATAGGATGATTTCCAAAGTATTCCGAATTACATACTTTGTGATTCTGGCATCGTTAGTAGGATGCGCGAACCTAGCGCCGCTTCTTTCTCAGCCGACGCCTGCTTCTGTTTCTTTAGCCACATCTACACCTCAGCCTTTTTCCAAACCAACCCAAACCGCGCTTCCGGCAAAGGAAGCGCGTGTTTTGCGTATCTGGCTGCCGCCGCGTTTTGACCCCAATGTCGATACTGCATCTGCCAAACTACTCAAACAACGACTCGTTGATTTCGAAGCAACGCACCCCGGCTTGAAGATCGATGTCCGCATCAAAGCCGAAGATGAGTTGCTTAACTCCTTATCCATTACAAGTGCTGCCGCTGCGACAGCCTTACCCGATCTGATAGCTTTATCCCGCCCTGATCTCGAAGCCGCCGCACTAAAAGGACTCATCCATCCCATCGATGGGTTATCCACAGTTTTGGATGATCCGAATTGGTACCCTTATGCGCGCGAGTTGGGGCATATTCAAAACATTGGGTATGGTCTGCCATTTGCAGGCGATGCCTTAGTCCTGTTCCATCGCCCGGAACTTGAGGTCACTACCTGGGAGAATATTTTTGCCGGTGAAGATATTCTTGTTTTCCCTGCGAGCGATCCACAGGCATTGGTCTTGTTGTCTTTTTATATTTCTGCAGGCGGCAGGATTGTCAATGAACAAGGTCTGCCAACTCTTGATGAGGACCAGCTTACCCAAACATTGCTCATGATTCAAAATGGACACCTTATCGAGCAGGCGTTTTTACCCGCGATGGCAAACTATGGGACCGATACACCGTCAATTCAAGCATATCGCGATGGGCGTGCGAATATTGCCATTGCCTGGGCGGCAAATTATCAGGCTGGTGATGGGATCATGCAAACGATCCCAAGCCTGAGCAGCACACCGCACACTTTTGCAACTGGGTGGATCTGGGCATTGGCTGGTTCTGATCCTGAAAATCAACAAGTGGCGACTGAACTCGCAGAATTTTTAATGGCTGATGAATTTATCAGTAAGTGGTTGAATGAAACCAGTTATTTGCCCACACGGCTATTCCCAGATTCTGATCTGAACGTCATCCTGGACTCGGCACACCTGCTTCCTTCAAATGATGTGCTTTCTGTTTTAGGTCCGATCATGAATCAGGCGCTGATTCGTATATTGAATGGCGACCAGCTTGAAAGCGTAGTGCGAAGCGCGATGGACCAAGTTAAATGATGCAGATGAGTTGAAGTTGTCCGAAGTCTTGTTTAAAAAACAGAAGCCCAGCGATTTTGCTGGGCTTCGTTGATTCTATTTCTCTTCTTCTTTGTCTTTCTTTGGCATCCCTGCCATTAGGAAAGCCGCGCCGCTGCCAAGCGCGAAGGCACCCGCTGAGCCGGGTGAGGCGTAGTGCGTTAATGCCGCCGCGAGGGCGAAGAAACCGAGAGCCAGCGCAACTTTCACCTGCCATTCGCTGGTCTTGAAGTGATCCCATACGAAGCGACCGATGGCGAAACCAAAAACGAGAAAACCGACGAACCTGATGATGAACCCCAGCAAACTTAATATTTCAGTCAAAATAACGGGCATGTTGTTTCTCCTGTGGTGAAATGATTTAGATCCAAGCCCATAACATCCATAAGCCTGTGATCGCCAAACCAATGATAAAGCGCGCGCCGAATGCCCAGCCCCAGCCGACCATATAAGCTTTTGTGGAGCCGATCGCATCATCGCGATTCTTCAACCTTCTGAGTTCTGCCAGGAATAGACCAAGCGGCGCAGCGACCAACCCGATGAGCGGCGTGAAGAAGAGGCTGGCAACGATGCTTGCCGCAAAAGCCAGCAGGATGGAACTCCACGGTATGTAATGATCGCGCATCTTTCGTGCGATGATGATGTTGTCTGCGATATTGCCGCCGATCATCAGGAGGGTGATGAGCACGAAAGCGACCCAATCCCAGCCGGTCATTTTATCTGCTGCGTTCTTGATGAGTGCGTAGACTAATGTGGCGAGCCACATGATCGTCAGCCCAGGGAAGACGGGCACTATCAAACCAAACAACCCTACGAGCAGCACAAAGAGAGTGAAGGTTTCAAGCGCAATTTGTAAAAGGAATGGAAGCCAGGTTGGCATAGTTATACCTTATCGAGCTCTTGCGGGGGCTTAGTCCCCGCAAGAGCAGGGATGTTACGGTCTGATCACATCCACGCCGCCCATCCAGGGGCGGAGAACTTCGGGGATGACGATTGAGCCGTCAGCTTGTTGATTGTTTTCGATCACGGCGATCAAGGTGCGGGGCAGTCCCAGCCCTGAGCCGTTCAAGGTATGCACGAAGCGAGCCTTGCCGCCATCTGCCGGGCGATACTTGATATTTGCGCGGCGTGCTTGAAAATCACGGTCGTTTGAGATCGATGAAACTTCCAGCCATTCGTTGCAGCCTGCCGCCCAGACCTCGAGGTCATAGGTCATCGCAGCGCCGAAACCAATATCGGCTGTGCAGAGTTGTTTGACACGATAAGTGAGTCCCAAGGCTGCGCAGGTGGCTTCAGCATCTTCGCGCATCTTTTCGAGCAGAGCATCTGACTCTTCAGGCTTGGCATACATGTACATTTCAACTTTATCGAATTGATGTCCACGTTTGATGCCGCGCACGTCACGTCCCGCGCTCATTTTTTCGCGACGGAAACAGGGGGTGTAGGCTGTATAGTTCAAAGGCAGTTGTGCATCATCAATGATCTCACCCATGTGCAAACCAGTGAGTGGCACTTCTGCTGTTGGCACGAAATACAGATCTTCCTCGTGATCTTTGTACAAGTTATCTGCGAATTTCGGGAGTTGTCCCGCGCCGTACACGGTCTCGGTCTTGACCATGAATGGCAAATATTTTTCGGTGTAGCCCTGTCGGATATGGAGGTCGAGCATGAAGGCGATCAAGGCGCGTTGCAAACGTGCGCCTGCTCCGCTCAAGACATAGAAGCGTGAGCCGGTGAGTTTGGTGCCGCGTTCAAAATCGATCACGCCGAGCGCGGGACCCAAGTCCCAGTGGGCTTTGGGTTCAAAGTCAAATTCAGGGAGTTCGCCAACGGTGCGCAGAACAACGTTCTCATCCTCGGATACGCCTAACGGCGTGCGTTCATCCGGGATGTTGGGCAGGGCACTGGT
Source organism: uncultured Anaerolinea sp. (assembly GCA_964568115.1). Classification (GTDB taxonomy): domain Bacteria; phylum Chloroflexota; class Anaerolineae; order Anaerolineales; family Villigracilaceae; genus Defluviilinea. The sequence goes on along the minus strand of CAZMQE010000085.1, from coordinate 454 downwards.
TAAGGAAGTTAATCCTGCCTCGACGTCTGCTACTTCTTTATCCAACGCTGTGATCTTATCTCCAACTTCGCGCATGGCGGCGATCTTGGCTTCGCGTTCCGCCGCGTCTTTCATCTTGCTGATCTCTTTGGAGACAACGTTGCGCTCCGCCTTGAGCTGCTCTACTTCGGTGAGCAGGACGCGGCGTTTTTCATCGAGCTTGAGAATGTCATCGACAGGGGATGGGTCCATTTGGCGGTTTTTGAGCGCCGTGCGGATGAGGTCGGGCTTTTCGCGAATTATATTGATATCTAACATGGTTGCACCTCCGTGTGCTAATTTTGGAGTCAGCCAGCTCATTGCACTCGCAGGGTGTGCTGGCGAATTTTCGGGAGCAAACTCCCTGACTCCAGATTAAAAGAATACGCCCCGGTCCTTGCAGGACGAGGGGCGTCTCGTGGTGCCACCTGCTTTT
>CAZMQE010000084.1:8201-10947 GCA_964568115.1 uncultured Anaerolinea sp. | reverse complement strand
AGCGGAGAGGGCGGGATTTGAACCCGCGAACCTTGTGGGTTACACGCTTTCCAAGCGTGCGCACTAAGCCGGACTATGCGACCTCTCCAGTAATTGAGCGACGGGGATTATACCAGAAATTAAAGCAGAGCCTGCGCTTTTAAACCCGCTTCAATTGGAAGATATTTTGTTTTGCTTAAGTCATTCAGTGTACGCAGAACAAGCTATGTTGACTACTGTGTAAAACGACATTTTGTCGCTTCGACCTAGTTATCGAGCGCGCCTTCGTTGACCCAATCAACGATGAGTTGAATTTGGGGCGGGGTGAGTTTAGGTCCGCGTTTCGGCATTTCCTGCGTAGAAACCAGATCGACGAGCAGGCTTTTGTCTGCAGCTCCGGCAATGATAACGGGTCCGCTATCTGAGCCTTTGATGATCGTTTCGTATGATAATAGATTCAAGCCTTCTTCGGTTTTGCTGCCACCATGACAGCTTCCGCAGCGACTTTTCAGAAGCGGTTGAATATCGCTGGCAAAACTGACTGTGGCGGCTTGGCTTGCGCCCTGTGTGGCGGGAATCGCTGTACCGGTAGGGACCGTTGTGTTTGTTGGAATCGCTGTATCGGTAGGGGCTGGGGTGTCGGTTGCGGCTTGGGTTGGCGTGGCAGGCTTTTCGGTCGGAGTTGAGGCGGGCGCGTCCGTGGGTTGAGTCCTGCAGGCGGTGAGAAGTCCGATCAACAAGAGAATGATAAATAATTTTGTTTTCATATTTTTCCTAGAAACCATATAAGATGACGCCGCCCAGGAATGCGAGCACGATGGCAATGAGGAAACTTATCGCATACGCTGCGATGTATAAAGCGCGATTGCCTTTTGAGAAAATTTCCGGGTTGCGATAACGGATAATGCTAATGCTGGTTGTGAGTACGAACAGGGTGATTGCCAGAAAGATCTTGGCTGAAGCATTGGGCGCCTCACCAACGTAGTTATTGATATTATCGATATAACCAGTGACGCCTGCGACGATCGTGCTGATGGCAGCCAGGACGATATTGAAGAATGCGGCTTGCTCAAATGCTGGATTCTTTTTCCAATGGGCGATCAAGATGAACAGGAACGCCGCGCCAGTGAGGGCGATCGGGAAATGCACGATCATGGGATGGGTGGGGTGAAGTTCTGTGAGTGCGACGATCAAACGATTGAAAAAATCCATGGCTCTCTCCTCTGGTTATTATAAGACCCTGGGTTCTCCAGGGTCTTATTTCTTTGCTAACCTTCAGACGAAGGGAGCGGGTGAATTATTACATACAAGATTATTCGGTCTTTTCGGTTGGCGCTGGTTCCACTTTGGGACTCTCAACCGCCTGATGGGTGAGGGACAACTTCCAGCCGCTGCCTTTGATCAACTTGTATGCGAGCCAGATTAGGATACCCAGAACGGCGATGTGAAGCAGAGAGAAAACACCTCCGCCACGCATACCTCGACCCAGCATGCCGAAGTCGCCCGGACCAAATCCGTGATTGAAACCGCGTTCATTGCCTTTGCCGAAGTTGTGCATGGGCATGTTTTGTGGGCCAAAGCCCTGGTCGAAGTTATGCATGGGCATTAGACGTGGAGTAAACGTGACTGTTCCATCCGCAGATGCCAGTGCGCCGTGGTTGTAGCCGATGCGGTAACCGGTAAAGCCTGCGCCCGCCAATATACCAACGACTACGATAATGCCGAGAAGTGTAAGAAGTACTTTTTTCATGGTTAATTTCCTTTCGTTTCTTTCAACTTTAGCATGGTTGTATAAAACCTCAGTGTGGAAATTGTGTGGAAATCGTAAAGATTTCCTTTATGAGAACTTTGCGCCGTCTTTACAATATCTTCATAATTCATTCGCACTTTTAACACCACTGATTATTACCTGACCGCTACAATCCTGAAAATCAAGGAGACAAAATGACTGAAACTATAACTAAAACAAAAAACCAAACCAAATTAAAACTGGCGATCGATATTGCCATTTTCATTGCTTTTCTCGTTGCCATGGATCCACGTTCCAGCGGCATTGCGGTTCATGAATGGCTGGCTGTTTCTGCTCTGGCAGCGATCGTGGTCCATCTATTACTGAGCTGGGATTGGATCATCCAAATATCCAAGCGCTTTATTGGCAAATTGAGCGGTATAACTCGCATTAACTATATTCTCAATTGGCTGATATTCTTTGATGTGACCCTGGTAATGCTTTCGGGGTTGCTGATCTCGCGCTCGGTCATGCCGACACTCGGGATCGCCCTGCCTGAAAATTTTGCCTGGCGTTCCTTGCACGACATTTCCGCAAACCTTTTCATTCTCTTGCTGGGAGTGCATACTGCCCTGCACTGGAACTGGATTGCTGACACCTTTAGTCGCTACATATTTCAACCGTTCGGCAGATTATTTTCTGCAAAATCAAAAAAGGATGTGATTGCATGAAAACTTTTGGACGTATTTTGATTATTGTTGTGGCGTTTGCCATCATGATGGGAATCACCTACTCTGCGGTCAATGCCAGTGGTGTATCTTCAAATCGTACGCCAGAATTTCAGCGAGGCGGCGATAGGTTTGAACCGTCCAATGGCGAACGGCGCGAATTTCATGATGATGAAGAGCGTGGTGGCAGTGGCTTTGGTATGCTGTTCGGGTTGATCAAGAACACGATCATTATTGCCTTCATCGTGCTTCTGATCGCCTTCCCGAAAAAACTTCTGCAACAGAAGCGTCGGATGGTCCCCGTACAGAC
>CAZMQE010000084.1:0-8101 GCA_964568115.1 uncultured Anaerolinea sp. | reverse complement strand
ACAATCGACTTGGCGATAGCCAGCCCCAATCCCGAGCCGCCTGAAGTATCGCCATCGCGCTGGCGGGATGCATCAGCACGATAGAAGCGTTCGAAGATACGTTCGAGATCGTCTGCTTTCAAGCCGGGCCCACTGTCCTGGATGGCGAGTTCAACTTGATCGCCAATTTGTTTCGCGGAGAGGGTGATGCGTCCACCGGCAGGGGTGTGGCGGGTGGCGTTGTCTAAAATATTCGTAAGCACCTGGGTCATTCGTCCAGGATCAACTTCAAGGGTGGGAAGAAGCGGAGCGATGTCCACATCCAGAGAAATATTTTTCTTTTGAGTCTCATATTGATAAAGTGATGCAACTTCCTGAAGCAGTCTTTCAGGCTCGATGATCTGAGGATTCATGGATAACTCACCGGCATCGGCAAGCGACAACGTGCGCAGATCGTTGACGAGATGTTCAAGCCGCGTGGCTTCTTCGCGAATGATCTCGAAATTTTCACGTGTGGGCGGTAGAACGCCATCGTGGACGGCTTCGGCGTGACCAAGGATCAGGCTCAGCGGCGTGCGGAGTTCATGGGCAATATCAGCGGTCATTTGTTTGCGGGTGTTGACTGAACGCGAAAGCTCGGTGCTCATTCTGTTGAAAGCTTTGGCGAGTTCCCCGAGCTCATCATTGGAACGAACGATCACCTGTTGAGACAGGTCGCCTTCAGAGACCGCATGCGTTGCCTGGGTAAGTTCGCGGATGGGACGGGTAAGCGTGCGTGAAAGAAAAATGCCCAATAACAGTGCAATGACGGAGCCGATTAGCGCACCGTATAGCAGGGTGAGGCTGGTGCGTTCAATGAACTCAAGTTCGCGTGGCTGCCCTTCGAATGGCATGTGCAATGGAACGAAGATCCCAATCACCTTACCGTTTTCTATGATCAAGGTGCCGAGCGTGGTATCGGATTCAGTTAGTTTATCGCCGGGTTTGTATTTTCCATCTGAGCGGATCACGACCCCATTTTCATCTGCGAGCGTAAAGGCTTGAGGTCTTTTGTGATTGTCGTGTTCGGTGTTAAAACCGGGCTGTTGTTGTACTGTGATGGTTTCTACACCAACCCATGAGCCGTTCAAAAAGTGATAATCGGTAAGTGCAGTAATGATGTCGGTTTGATTTTGATCGGATAAGAAACTGATGAATTCTGCGCGTGTGTTCCAGCGTGCCGTGATAACGATGATGGCTACGCTGATGATGCCAATGCTAAGAAAGGCGAGAATTAATTTCGTGGAGATCGAGCGCATCTTTACTCCCTCTTGAAGCGATAGCCGATGCCATACACAGTTTCTATATATTGTGGTGAGCGCGGATCGGGTTCGATCTTGCCGCGCAGATTTTTGATGTGAGTATCAATGGTGCGCTCGTAGCCTTCGTAGCGCACGCCCTGGATGATGTCCAATAGATCGAGCCGCGAATAAACACGTCCGGGGGAGGACATCAAGGCGGTCAGGATATCGAACTCAGAGGGGGTGAGGTCTACGAATTGTTCACCGACCTTGACGGTACGGTTGTCTCGGTCAAGGATGATATCGGCGGCTTTTAATACTTTGGCTGAAGGCTCTTTATCGCCAGCCCGGCGCAGCACAGCCCGAACCCGCGCCACCAGTTCGCGTGGGCGAAAGGGTTTGGTCATGTAATCATCAGCGCCCACTTCAAGCCCAACGACTTTCTCTTCATCGTCCACACGGGCGGTGAGCAGAATGATCGGCGTGTTGTGATCGGCACGGTGTTTACGCATAAATTCGTAACCGTCCATTTCAGGCATCATCACATCAAGGACAATCAGGTCGGGCTTTTCACGCCGCGCTACTGTCAGTGCATCCTTGCCGTTATAGGCAGAGACGACGCGATAGCCCTCCTGTGTGAGATAACTCTCGACCAGCGCGACCAAGCGTTTTTCATCGTCTACGACCATGATTGTTTTTGCCATATATTTGCCTTTCTCGATTTCAGTATACCAATATCTTGGAAGCACACCTCCAATTTTTCTTGTAGAAATTATGAAGATATTATGTGTGTTCATCCTGAAACATGAACGATCATTCCTTGTAAATATTTTGCCAAGGAACAGGATTAGTAAAAAATGATTATCTAAAATTTCACTAATTATTACCCAGTTTGTATTTAAACCTTGATTGTCCAATATTTATCCTTTACAATTGTTATAACAATTCCGCAGGTCCTGAGTGAGGTCAAATCGTTATGAACGAGAAGCACATCCAGCAGGTACTTGAAATAGAAAAGCAAGCGCAGGAAATTCATGAAGCCGCAGTGAAGGAAGCGCAACAGCTTCCCATTCAAGCTGAGCAGGAAGCGCAGGCTTTGATCGCCAAAGCCAAAGCCGATGCTCATGAGGAAGCGCGCAAGATGCTCGCGAGTCTGCAGCCGGGCGATGCCGCAGGGCAGGGCGTCCCTGACGCCGCGACCGGAAACAGCGAATTTGAAGCGTCTGCCAGGCAGAACTTCGATAAAGCAGTGGCTTTCGTCTTGGAACGTGTGATCGGTAAGGCATAGCCCATGGCGAGCGGCGTTTCTGGTTACGCAGCAATCAGCACACGGGTGCGGGCAATGTACTCCGATTTGCTCACCCCGCAAGATATCACTCGCCTGAGTGACGCGCCTGATTTTTCCACGTTGATCAGTGGGTTGAAAAGTACGCCGTACGGAAAATATATTTCTGGTCTCAAAGATAATGAACTAACGCCGCGGCGGGTCATCTTACAGATCAGAAACCGACTGGCAGACTCGTACTCCAGCGTGGTGCAACAATCGCCCGAGGAAACACGCCCTCTGGTCAAGCAGCTCTTTCGTTATTTTGAAGTGGGGAATCTCAAAGCCGTATTACGCAGCATTCAAACCGTTTCATCCTGGAATTCAGACCTGGCACCCTGGGATCGCGTCCGCGAGGTGCTATTCCCTTTTGGTTCGTTTTCCACCATCCCGGCGCAGGCGATGGTGGAATCAGGCAGCATTACCTCGGCGGTTGAACTTCTGCACGGTTCGCAGTACGAATCCACCATGTCTTTCGCCATGAAGCGCTATTCAGCGGAACAGAACCTGTTTCCGTTGGAGGTGGCTTTGGATCTGGATTATTGGCGCCGCTTATGGGGTGAGGTCAAAAATCTCAAGGGTAAAGACCGCGAGATGGGCGGCAAGTTGATCGGCTCTTTGCTGGATCTGAATAATCTGATGTGGGTGATTCGGTACAAGACCTATCACAACCTTTCTGAAGAAGAACTGATCAATTACACCCTGCCGTTCGGCTATCGCGTGCGCGATGAAGACGTGCGTGCCATTGCCGCCGGTGCGGATATTGCTTCGGTGATATCACGCATTTACCCGAACATTCCGGATGTGAACGCGCTGCTCGAACGACCCCAAGCCGGGTTGCCCAAACTGGAGCATTTACTCAAGCAACAAATGATGCGTCAGTGTGTTTCGGCATTTATCGGCGATCCCTTCCATATAGGAATTCCGCTCGCATATTTGTTGCTGAGCGATTTTGAGATCCAGGATCTGGTTGTGTTGATCGAAGCCAAATCATCGAAACTTTCTGATGAAGAATTCCGCCCCTTGCTATTGAAAACAACTTTGATACAGTAAGCCGCTCTTCTCAGTCCTTCTCCTCAAGCGAAGAGACTGATGCACTTATCATTTTCATACTGGAGAAACTATGTTATTTCCGAAGGAAATGTCTGAAGTTGAGTTGATCGTGCCTTCCAAAGATCTTGTGGCCGTGGCAAAAGTCATAAGTGGTCAGGGTGTGTTTCATCAAGTCGACAGTGCGTATTTGGGTTCAGAAAGTGCGGGACCGAATGGATGGCATGAAAAAGCCGGAGCTTACTCGGTGTTGGAACGCCGCATTCAGTCCATTATGCAGACCGTGGGTCTCGCGGAAGAATATCCCGTTAAGGCTGATATTGAATCCATGATCGATCTGGATGCCATCCGACCGAATGTGGATCGGATCGACGAAGAAGTGAAAAAGGTCAGCGACCAGCTCACGGGTGAAAAGAAGCGGGCTGAATTGTTGGAGAGTCAGCTGCGTCAGTTGGAGCCGATCGCTGATGTCAAAGTGGAAGTGGGGGCGTTGCGAAAATCCACATTTATGCATTCCATTTTGGGTGTTGTCCCGGCTGCGAACATCAGTCGGTTGAAGACCAGCTTGTTGCGCGTCCCGCACGTGTTCTTTACGTTGCGTGAAGATGCTCAAAAGCCGATCGTCTGGATCCTGGGCTCCAAGACCAATTCGGATGTTTTGGAGCGCGCCGCAAAAAGTGCGTACCTGAACCCGCTCAGCCTGCCCGATGAATTTAGCGGGACACCCGAGCAGATCACTGGAATGCTGCGACAGGAAATTGAAACCACAAAACAAAAGATTGCTGCGCTCGAAGCTGAGCTCGCCAAATTGGGTGGCTCGTACAAAAACGAATTACAGAAATTGCTGTGGGATGTGCATATCAGCCGCATCATGGCAGATGCCATTGTGCGCTTTGGGCAACTGCGTCACACCTACGTGGTGGTGGGGTGGGTGCCAACTGCCAACCTGGAAACTCTGGCTGCGAAACTCAAGGAAGCCTCGCGTGAGGTTTTGATCGAAACCATGGCGACCAGCCGTTCGGGACATCATACCAATGTGCCGGTGGCGTTGACGCAAAACAAATGGCTCAAGCCAATTCAAATGTTGGTGGGGACATATGGGCACCCCAGCTACGGTGAACTTGACCCCACGCTGTTGATGGCGTTCACGTTCCCGCTTTTGTACGGCGCGATGTTCGGTGACCTTGGGCAGGGCTTGGTCATGTTGATTTTGGGTATTTTGATGCACAACAAGATCATCATGAAGGGCATGCAAAGTCTGGGCTTGCTCATTGCGTATTGTGGTGCTTCGGCGGCGGTGTTTGGTTATTTGTACGGCAGTATCTTCGGGTTCGAAGGACATTTGGTCGAAGAGTATCTGCACTTCCACTTTGAAGCCAGCTGGATCGCCCCGATGGAAAATATCCTGAGCGTTTTGAGTATTGCCATTGATGCCGGTATCGTGATCTTGACCTTCGGATTTTTGTTGAGCATGTTCAATAACATCCGTTCACGCGATTGGGCGCACTTGTTCTTTGGACATTCGGGCGTTACGACATTCCTCTTCTATATTTGCTTCCTTGCCATGCTTGGCGGCTTTTTGGGAGATACTGCGCTGGCGCCGAAGATTGCGGTGGCGATTAATTCATTGCCCCTGCCATTCACCACTTTGCTGGCTGTGTTCGGCGTCTTTGTCATGTTCGGCGGTTTCTTTAGGAATATGGTGGAAGGTCACACGCTGATCGAAGGCAAGGGTCTGGGCGGCTTCATGATGTTCATGATCCAATCGCTCATGGATTTGATCGAGACCGTGATCAGCATGCTCAGCAATACACTTTCGTTTATCCGCGTGGGCGCATTTGCAGTAGCGCACGGTGGTTTGAGCCTTGCTATTTTTTCGCTGGCAGGCGAGAAGCCCGATCTGGGTTTTTGGATCACGATCGCCATTGGCAATTTGTTTATCATTGGCTTTGAAGGGCTGATCGTGGGCATTCAGACCATGCGTTTGCACTACTATGAAATTCTGGGTAAGTTCTTCCACGGCGGCGGTATGCAGTTCGAGCCGCTTAAGTTGAGTTCCTCGCAAGAGGAGGCGTAATCGCAGTTGCCGCATACCTTCCCATACACTTTGATACGTTCAGTTCGATAAAAAACTTTCTATCCATCTAAAGGAGATAAACAATGTTTCTTGTATTCGCTGTTCTGGTTGGTTTGATCCCGGTAATCCCTGCAGTTGCTTATATGCTTCAAAATGGTAAAACCAGTCCTGCCCAGGCGGTTTCCCGCATTGTCAACGGCTTTACTGGATTTAATTTCCTCGTCGGTATGTTCGCTGCCGGACTGGCTGTGGTCTGGTTCGCTTCGCCCTCGGCTGTTTTGGCGGCTGGTGCGGCTCAGGAAGCAGCAAACGTGGATCAATACGCCACGTTAGCCGCGGCTCTTTCCACGGGCTTGGCTTGTATCGGCGCCGGTATCGCGGTCGGTAACGCTGGCGCGGCGGCAGTCGGTGCCACGGCTGAAAAACCTGAATCATTCGGTCGGGCGTTGATCTTCGTGGGTCTTTCCGAAGGTATTGCCATTTACGGTTTGATCATTTCCTTCCTTATTCTTCCCTAAGCCCTGCGGAAGAAAAGAATAGTATATGAAGATCTTGGTCATCGGTCATCCTGATGCAGTGCTTGGATTTTCGTTGGCTGGGGTAGGCGGCAAGGTCGCCACCACGGCGGACGAGGTCAATCAGGCATTGGATGAAGCGCAAGCCAACAAGGATATCGGTATTGTGCTCGTCACGCAGGATGTGGCGGCATTGATCCCAGCCCGCATGGAGCACCTGAATCTGCGGAGCACGGTTCCGCTGGTGGTGGAGATTCCTTCCCGTGGCGGCGTTCCCGAGGGGCAGGCTTCGCTTGGCGATATCGTCCTGAAGGCGATCGGCATCAAGCTCTAGAATTTTCTATCGATATTCGAACCAAGGAAAAGATTGGATTGAGCGCTATGAAATCTGAAGAAGAAGATATTGAATTGCTGGCTCGCGCCATTATGGTGGAAGCGCGGGAGGAAGCCAAGCAGTTGCATGCTGAAGCAAAAGAGAAGGCTGAAGCCATTCGGAAGCGTGCGCAAGACCAGGCTGAGTCCGAACGAAAGGCGATCCTTGCCCGCGCCAAAGAGGATGCGGATCGTCTACGCAGTCAATCATCGGCGACCTCCCAACTCAAGGCGCGATCCACGCAATTGGAACAACGCGAGAAAATATTGAACGATGTGTTCGAAGAAGTGCGCAAGCAATTGGGTGCGGTCACGAAACGTGCGGATTACGGCGCGATCGTAGGCATGCTGGCGCGCGAGGCACTGTCTCAATTGAAAGTGACTGACGCCGAAATTTCGGCGGATGAATCCACACAAAAAGCGTTGAAGCTGGATGAAATTGCCAAAGAGTTCAACGGTAAATTAACATTCGGCAAAAAACTCGAGGAAGGCACGGGCGTCATCGTGAACGCGGCGGGCGGAAAACTGCACTTTGACAATACACTCGAAACACGCCTAAGCCGCTTGCAGGGTTCCCTGCGTTCCTCCGTTTATAAAACGCTGATGGGAGAAAAGGTATGAGTGAGCAAGTCGGAACGATAACCTGGATCAGCGGTCCCGTTGTACGTGCCCGCGGATCTCGTCACGTGGGCATGCTTGAACTCGTTGAAGTAGGTGTTGATCGCCTGGTCGGTGAGGTCATCGGTCTCAAAGGCGATCAGATGACGATCCAAGTGTATGAAGAAACCGCAGGTATGCAAACGGGTGCGCCGATCTACGGCACTGGCTTGCCGCTCTCGGTGGAATTGGGACCGGGCTTGATCCAAAGTATTTATGATGGTGTGCAGCGTCCGCTCCCTTTGATCGAACAGGCGATGGGCTCCTTCATCAACCGCGGTGCGCATTTCGATTCGATCAGCCGTGAGAAGAAATGGAAATACACGCCGAAAATAAAAGTCGGTGATGAAGTGAAGGGCGGTGCCACACTTGGCATTGCCATGGAAACTGACACCCTCGAACATCGTGTGATGTTGAACCCGGATGACTCAGGCACGATTACGTGGGTTGCTCCAGCGGGTGATTACACCGTCACCGACCCGATCGCCAAGTTGAAGATGGGCAAGGAAGAAAAGACCGTGACCATGTTGCAGCGCTGGCCCGTTCGCCGTGCACGACCCTTTATCAATCGCCGCGGCGCGACCATTCCGTTGATCACGGGTCAAAGAATTCTGGATACGTTTTTCCCGGTTGCCAAAGGCGGTGCGGCGGGCATCCCCGGTCCGTTCGGTTCGGGCAAGACCGTTACCCAGCATAGCATCGCGAAATGGGCGGATGCGGAGATCATCGTCTACATTGGATGCGGCGAACGCGGCAATGAGATGACGGAAGTGTTGCAGGAATTCCCGCATCTGATCGACCCGCGCACGGGTCGCCCCTTAATGGAACGCACCGTGCTGATCGCGAA
>CAZMQE010000083.1:0-11074 GCA_964568115.1 uncultured Anaerolinea sp. | reverse complement strand
GCAGACTGGCTTTCCCAACCGCCCAAGGGAAGTATGTATTGAAGAACCTGACCAATGTGTATTTGGAAACTAACAGACAGATCAAGGAAAAGAGAACTGTTATCAATGGGGTGATCAGGCGTAGTTTCAGGTTGATCATGGCGAGTAACTGCGAGAGTATATTTTTGGTAATGTCTTCTGTTCCGCAAAAGATCAATGTTTCGCGTCCCAATTCGCCAAGTACCAGAACGTGAGCACATAGTTTTGCAATGACCACATTGAAATATATGATCACCAGGGCGATGCTCATATTGAAAAACGCAGACGCTAATTGGATGGTTGAAACGACAGGAAACACGCCGGTGATTTTTCCAAAAAACCACTGCGAACCCAGTATAAAAGTAATTACAGTTACGATGGAACTTACGATAGCCAATGTGACAGACATCGTTTTTTGAATAATGTGTGTTGGATCGTTGGCGATCAAAGGAAATAGAATCGCCCCCAAAACATAGTAGGCATAAAAATAAAGTGCACTATCCAGGTTCATGAACCAGGAAGGTTTCAAGGCAGGGTTGTTTGGTAAAAGGGTCTGAGAGACAATGAATGCGCCAAGGGCAATGACCAATACCAAAACCTGTGACTTGAAAAGCCTCCTGATAAAGTAATCACTGATGACCATCAAGTATAAGCAAGGGATAAACCATAATGACCCCGCAAACACCTGATTTCTGATACCGAATAAGGCTGATATGAAAGCGCTTTTTATTTCGGGATACTCCCAGCTGTTTTGGAGTGTGAAAACGGCTAAAGCCACCAGGCTGAAAAACACATAGGGCAACATGAGTTGCAAAGTCTTTTTTTTGATAAAAGTGAGAGGTGCGTCTTTTAGGTAGCGGGCTGAGAAAAAGCCTGCAGCAAAGAAAAACATCGGGACGTGATACGTAAAAACAAAGGGATATACCTTGCCAGCTTTCGAACCAAAATGACCAATATAGATCGCCCAAATCCCGAAGAATTTAAAAACATCGACCCATGCTATTCTGTCATGATTGGATTCCATAGTTTGCCTTTGCAAGAGCGAATATGCGTTCGGGAGCATTCGGATTTGTACACAAGTATGGATGATAGCCTCCGATTTTATATTGGTCAACTGCCTTTGTGCTGGATATTTAAGTATTAAGACCGTGATTCTGTAAGCATGTACACTATAATGTCCACGGATATCAACGATGTCCACTCAACTATTTTATATGCTATCGATTGGAACCTTATTATGAATGTCACTCTCGCCCTCGGCGGTGGCGGCGCCAAAGGCAATTCGCACATTGGCGTTATCCGCCGTCTTGAAAAAGAAAATATAAAAATTGAGGCAGTGGCGGGCACCAGTTTTGGTGGTGTGGTCGCAGTTTTTTATGCGTTGGGCTACTCGCCGGATGAGATCGAAGATATTTTCGATACGCTTGATCAAACCCAGTTGTATGGTTTTGCTATTAATGAGGGACCGTCCCTGCTTGGATTGGGAGGCATAACCAAATGGCTTGACCAGATCATTGGGCAGAAGACCTTTGATGACCTGAAGATTCCCTGCGTGCTTACAGCTGCAGATCTCAAATGCGGATGCGAAGTGATTCTCTCACGGGGTTCGCTTGTGGATGCCATTCTTGCCACCGTGGCTGTGCCGGGAATATTTCCCGCCCGTCATATTGGTGAGTGGGAACTGGTGGATGGCGGTACGCTCGATCCCGTGCCAGTTGCGCCTGCGCGGGCCCTAAAGCCAAACCTGCCGGTCATTGCTGTGGTACTTACCACGCCGATGGGTCTCCCGGCACAAACCTGGAATCTTCCCATTCCAGATTATTTTCCTCGTCAACTTATTGAGCGCATCACCAAACTGCGTTATGCTCAAGCGTTCGATATCTTCTCTCGTTCGCTGGATATGGTCACACGGGCGGTGACCGAATACCGGCTTGAAGTGGATAAGCCCGAGATTATTCTGCGCCCGCAAGTGAACGATATTGAGTTGCTAGATCGAGTGAATGTTCGTGAAGTTGCCCAAAAAGGGGAAGAGGTTGTGGAAGCAGCCCTGCCTGAGATCAAAAGATTATTCGCGTGGCAAAGCCGTCTACGCCGTGCGATTGGAGTTTGAAGATGACGCGTGATCTAAGAAAATATGCCAAACAAACGAATGTCCGTATTGGGGTGGGGGCGTTCTTACTTTTACTTATCGTAGGCACTGGCTTGATCTATCTTGTCTATGGATCTGGTGCCGCAGTAGGTGGTTTGCTTTGCCTCGGAGCCGCGGCGGTCCCCATCGCCTTAATCTTTATCTCTCTCGAACTCATGGATTGGATTCAAAAACGTGCAAACCGCTCCTAACACTGACTTGATTGAATTCGAAGATTGGACGCTTCGTATTCGTAAAACGGATCATCCGTCTCCGCGCTTGTTGCTGATGCTTCATGGTTTTACGGGTGATGAAAACTCCATGTGGGTTTTCGCACGTGACCTGCCGAGTCATTATTGGATCGTTGCTCCGCGCGCGCTGCATGTTGCAGAGCCAGGTGGCTATTCCTGGCGCCCGCCTCAAGATGGGACTTTTGGCAGACCCAGCCTCGAGCAGCTTCGACCGGCGGCTGAGGCATTGGTCAGGCTGGTTAATGCGTATCAACTATCGGCTAAGATCGATGCGCGTGTCTTTGATTTGATGGGATTCAGTCAGGGTGCGGCGATGTCTAATTTGTTGGCATTTCTGTATCCCGAACGAATCCGTAAAACAGGTATCCTTGCGGGCTTTGTCCCAAGCGGCTTGGACGAACTCGTTGCGCAGCGTCCGCTTACAGGGAAGCCATTTTTCGTGGCGCATGGTACGAAAGATGAAACGGTGCCGGTTGAGCGCGCGCGTGCTTCGATCGAGATACTTGAACAGGCAGGCGCGCAAGTGACGTATTGTGAAGATGAAGTGGGGCATAAGGTGAGTTTGACCTGCTTGCGGGCTTTGAAGGATTTTCTGGGTGAGTAAAGCTCATCGCTCTTTCGGGGGGCTTAGTCCCCGAAAGAGCGATGTAATACTTCCATAAGGGACTTATATGTAAGGATGCAGAACCCTTAATCATCTCTCATTTGTACGTTGACGCACAGTTCTTTTATTAGTATCCTTGACCCAGTTAGTAACGCGACATTGTTGTCGCCTTGCTTGGTAGAGCGACGTGAATGTCGCGTTACATTTAAACGAACCGGAAATAATTGAATGAAAAATATTTTATCTCGTCGTGATTTTCTGAAACTATCTGGTGTGGGGTTAGGCGCATTAGCGTTTAACCCGTTCAAGCCAGAAAGATCACCGTTGGCTTTACCCCAATTCCCAGTCAGCGAGCGGCTTGGACGTGTGTTCTCAAAAATCGATGTCCATACCGAACCAAGTTTTAACGCGCCCTCCGTGAAGGTATTGTATGATGATGAAGTTGTTGTCTGGCAGCAGGAAGTGATCACCCGCGGCGCGCTGGACATGAACATTATCAATCAACGCTGGGTGCGCACCCCGGATGGATATATTTATGCGCCGCAACTTCAGCCTGTGAAGAATGTCCCCAACACGCCTGTCACTGCACTCCCCAGTGGGCAATTGGGATTTTGGGCTGAGGTGACAGTCCCTTACGTGGACATGCGCCTGGAGGGTGCTGCTGCGTCCCCGCACATAAAGACTTTACTGGAGGGCAACTTCCCAGTACGTTTATATTACAGCCAGGTGGTGTGGATCGATCAAATTGCCCAGGATGGCGGAGTCATTTTTTATCGTTTCAATGAAAATGGCGGGCGCCCGGCAGGCATTACGGGTGGCAGCTATGGTGATCTGCTGTGGGGTGAAGCCTCTGCGTTTCGCTTGCTTACACCTGAAGATGTAGCGCCAATTAGCCCGGATGTGGACCCCACCTCCAAAAAGGTTGTGGTAGATCGTACTGAGAATTATCAAACTCTTTCCTGTTATGAAGGCAGTGAAGAGGTGTATTTCTGCCGCGTCTCAACCGGGCAATATCGCGATTCTTATGGTAACCCAGTGACAGAATATTTAACGCCTTTGGGTGAACATACCACCTGGCGTAAATCCATTTCGATCCATATGAGTGGCGGCACAACTGGCACTGGCTATGATACGCCCGCTGTCTCATGGTCTACTTTGTTTAGCGGCGATGGGTATGCAATCCATGCGGCATTCTGGCATAATAACTTTGGCGTGCCGCGTTCACATGGTTGTGTGAACTGCCTGCCTGAAGATGCCAAATGGATCTTCCGTTGGGCTACCCCGCAAAATTCGTTGATTGAAGGCGATGTCGTTTCAGAAGGCTTGACGAACGGCACCCATGTCATTGTTCAGGAGTTAACTGTTTAGTATGGATTTCTCAAACTTAACCATTGGTCTTGCTTTTCTGGCAGGGCTGGCTTCTTTTCTTTCACCGTGTGTTTTTTCACTGGTCCCTGCGTACGTCGGGTATTTAGGCGGGCGCGCGGCAGGCGGTGAGACAACGGAAAGCAACCGTTTTATCACCTTTACGCACGGTCTGGCGTTTGTGCTCGGGTTTAGTTTTGTCTTCATTACATTGGGCGTTGCCACCTCCACGCTTGGACACTTCTTATTTGATCTGCGTTTCTGGCTGGCAAAAATTGGCGGCGTGGTCGTGATCGTCTTTGGTTTGCATATGACCGGCATCTTCCGCATCCCGTTTTTGGAATACGATACGCGTGTTCAGCAATTGCCTGATCGCAAACTCGGCTACCTCTCCTCGGCTTTGATGGGTGTGTTCTTCTCTGCCGGTTGGGCGCCTTGTGTGGGACCGGTGCTCGGCGCGATCCTTACACTTGCGTTGAACGGTGGTTCGGTTTCTACCGGTGTTTCTCTATTGAGCGCCTATTCGGCTGGACTTGCCATTCCATTTTTGATCGCGGCATTGGGCGTGGGCTGGGTTTCACTGACTCTGCGTAAATATGGAAAAGTGATGCACTATGTGGAAGTGGTGATGGGCGTCGTTTTGGTCATCATCGGTTTCATGCTTTTCTCGGGCATCTTTGAACGCATTGCCCAGGCAAGTCAATTTTTCTGGATCGATTTCGGACTATAGACAAATGTAGATAGCGTCCCGAAGATTTGAAAAGTCTTGCATCTCATTCAAATCTTCGGGACGTTTTGTGTAAATTCTCTATTTATAACCATGCTTGAACTATAATCTGACCCTATGCTAACGATCACCCTGTACGTGCGTAAGAAAGATCCTGCGAGCCTTGAAACCAAAGCAAATTTGGAAGCACTGCAGGAGAAGTTTCCGCATCGCCTTGTGGAAGTGGATGTGGATTCTGATCCCGTTATCCAAAAAGCTTTTGGCGAAAATGTACCCTCCATTGAAGTGGGACCTTACAAGCTGAGTTATCCCTTCGATAAACAGAAGTTAACGATGACCGTTGGCGCGGCGTATGATCGCCGTGACCAGCTTGATAAACTTGGTCGTGAAGACCATTACGAACGTGTCCAACGCGGGCAGGCGTTGACCGGTGCAGACCGTGTGATGTACTGGCTTTCACGTCATTATCTAGCTGTACTTAATGTAGTGATGTTGTTTTACTTCGGTCTGCCAATTCTGGCGCCGGTTTTGATGAACGCGGGGATGAAAGTCCCGGCAACGATCATTTACACGATTTATAAGCCGCTTTGCCATCAGTTTGGGTTTAGGTCATTCTTCTTGTTTGGCGAACAGGCTTATTATCCGCTCAAAGAGGCGAATATTTCAGGAGTCCAAACTTTTGACGCGGTGACAGGCTTCCAGGATTTGCACGACCCAACTGCGTATTCACGTTTTGAAGCGCGTCAGTATGTTGGCAATGAAACTGTTGGTTACAAAATGGCATTGTGCGAACGTGACATGGGGATCTATGCCGCGATCTTCCTGTTCGGCATCATCTACGCACTGACCGGGCGCCGTCTCAAACCCATCCATTGGCTGGTTTGGATATTAATTGGTATGGGTCCCATTGGCTTGGATGGTTTTTCGCAACTCTTTAGTCAAATGGAGTGGTCATGGCTCGCCTCCATTCTGCCTTATCGCGAAAGTACACCGTTATTTCGAGTGCTCACGGGTGCGTTGTTTGGGTTCGCAACTGCCTGGTTCTCTTACCCGTATATCGAAGAGTCGATGGTGGAAAGCCGTCAATTCTTCGTCAAGAAATTTGCTTCTATCACACAACAAAAACCTTAGAAGTCACGCCGATCAGTCATGCCTTTTCAACATCAGGATAACCTCCGCTTTTTTCAATTTAACACCTTATCCGTCAAGCACGCGATCTTTACGCGGCAAGGCGGGTTAAGTCCCGAACCCTGGCATTCATTGAATGTCGGCGGGACGGTAGGGGATGACCTCGCCCGCGTCCGTGCGAATCGCAATCTATCCCTCAAGGTGTTGGGATGTGAGCCCGATTCCGTTTTTGATGTCTGGCAGGTGCATAGTGCTGACGTGATCTGCGCCACCGCGCCGCGCCCGGATACAGAATCCGTGCGGCAGGCAGATATCATCCTCACCGATAAACCCGAGCTCACGTTATACATGCGCTTTGCAGATTGTGTCCCGATCCTGTTTCATGACCCACGCAAAGGTGTGATCGGTGTTGCGCATGCGGGCTGGGTGGGCACCCTGCGCGATGTTGCCACCGCAACCATCAAAGCAATGGCGAAGCAATACGGCTCCAACCCCGCCGACATTATCGCTGGGATCGGTCCTTCCATCGGCCCTGATCATTATGAAGTCGGTTCAGATGTCATTTTGCAGGTGATGCAAAAATTTGGCGACGAATCAGAACAGTTGCTCCAATCACACAACGGCAAGATCCATTTTGATTTGTGGAAGACCAATCGGCTTCTACTTGAAAAGGCTGGCGTGGAAAAGATCGAAGTTGCCGAAATTTGCACAGCCTGTAACACTGGTGATTGGTTTTCGCACCGCGCCGAAAAAGGTCGCACTGGTCGATTTGGGGCTTTGATCACACTGCAATAATCAATCGTGTCGCGGAATGCCATCCCGCTCCACGATAGCTTGAGTGGGGACGATTATAATAACCATATGACAGACCTTGTTGCCAGTATCCGCGAACGTTACCTCCAAACCCTTGAACAAATCGAAAAATCTGCACGCAAGAGCAATCGTGACCCGCGCGATATTCGCCTTGTCGTTGTGACAAAAACTCAGCCTATTGAAATTGTCCAAGCCGCCATTGAAGCGGGCATAAAGATCCTCGGCGAGAATTATCCCGAGGAAGGTGTCATGAAAATTCAATCTCTCGCGGCGCAAAGTGGGGTAGAATGGCACATGATCGGACATGTACAGAGCCGCAAAGCTCGTCTCGTTGCTGATCATTTTGCACTTTTACACTCCCTCGATAGCCTCAAACTTGCGCAGCGCCTTGATCGGTTTGCCGCCGAGCAAAACCGTATTTTGCCTGTCCTGCTCGAGTTCAATTTGGGTGGCGAAGAAAGTAAATCAGGTTGGGATGTTTCAAATATGACCAATCTCGATAAAATTTTCCCTGACATTCAAATTGTATTGGATCTGCCTTGCTTGCGCGTGCGTGGACTCATGACCATGCCGCCGCTCGGGACAGACGCCGAAGACTCGCGCCGCTTCTTTCAAAGCCTGAGGCTGATTCGTGACCAACTGGCTTCGCGCTACCCTCAAGCGGATTGGCACGAACTTTCGATGGGTACTTCTGCTGATTACACCGTGGCAGTGGAAGAGGGCGCAACCCTCGTCAGAGTAGGCACAGCGATTGTAGGCGCACGCAAATACAAATCAGAGAAGGAAGCGGAATGAGTATTCTGGTCAGCGCAATATTATTAATCAGAAATATTTTAGAGTTGCTGGTTATCGTCTCAGTGATCTTATCGTATTTCATGGACCGGTATCATCCGGTGCGGCGCTGGGTCGATGCGATTGTTGACCCCATGTTGAATCCGATCCGCCGCGTGGTGCCGCTCATCGGCATGTTAGATATTAGCCCGATCATTTTGATCGTTCTGATCCGTATCATATCGAATTTGATTATCAAACTTTTGTGAGGTGAACAATGGCTGACAGAAAATTTCAAATGCACGATGGTCAAAAAGGCTCTGCTCTCGCTGTACGTGTAACGCCACGCGCCAGCCGCAATGAGATCGTTGAGATCCTGGATGACGGGACGGTCAAAGTGCGCATTGCCGCCTCGCCCGCAGACGAAGAAGGCAATGCCGTGTTGCTTGAATTCCTTGCCGAGATTCTTGGCGTAACCAAAAACAAACTTGATATTGTGGCTGGCGTTTCGGGTCGCGATAAACTGATCGCCGTGGTGGATATGGACGTGGAAACCGCGCACTCCCGCATCGTGGCGCATATTGGATAATTGATGAATTGAAAACTCCCCGGCAATATTTTTGCCGGGGAGTTTTATTATTAGCTCCATCGGGAGCTTAGCCCCTGATGGAGCTGTAAATGTGCATTGCTATTGCACGGGGCTATAGATCGTTCGATACGTTCCAAAGATCTCATAAATAGCGCGCAGATAGTTGCGTGTTTCTTCAAAGCGGATGACTTCCACCAATAGATCGGGGTCGTTACCGGCAAGTTGCTTCCAAGCGATGGCGTTGCCGGGTCCGCCGTTGTAGGCAGCGAGCGTGGCGAAAAGATTGCCGTCCAGTAGTGTGCGATTCTTGTCGAGATAATACGCTCCAAACCGCACACTAACAATGGGACGATAAAGATCGTCAGATGTATATGCGGGGGGCCAGTTGAGCTCGCTTGCGATTTGGGCACCGGTATCAGGGACCACCTGCATCAACCCATGCGCCCCTGCCGTGGATTTGACAAAGCCCTCAAACAAACTCTCCTGCCGGATCACACTGAACATAAAGATGGGATCAAGCCCATAGGCTTGTGATTGCTCAATGATCAGGTCGTGGTAATACAAACCATAGCGGATGTGATTGAAGTAAGGTGGCGCCGTCAATGACGCTGACTGGCTGTCTTGCCCGGCAAGCGTCAGTACCTGGCGCATGGCAAAGATGGCAGAGCGATATAACCCAATGCCAAGTAAATGATTTCCCAAGCGGAAACTATCCGCCGGGCTGATACTTACCGATTCGCGTAGAGATTCGAATTCCAGGCGGGCTTCATCGTACATACCCATTTCCCATAGCTCAGTGCCGCGGATAAAGCGGGCATCTGTGGCGAGCGTGCCGGGTCCGCTGAGGTCTGTTTCGGCGGGGAGATTAAAGGTGATGCGCACCCAGGCTTCGGCGTCTTTGCGCTCTTTTGCCAGATCAGGATTCAGATCCACAAGGGACGGTGTTTCAAACAACGCACGTCCCATCAGAAGATCGCGGGCGCGTAGGCTGTAATACTCGGTGGTGTCGAGCGCCTGCCCTTGTTGCCAGGCTTGTTGCGCGGCGGCGTTGTCGCCAAGTTGTTGTTGGGTCTTCCCGATCCAGAAATAGGCGCGGGCGCGGTCTTCTGTTTTTGGAGCGAGGATCAAGTTGCGTTGAAAGATGGTGAGTGCGCCAGTGAGGTCGTTCAGTCGATAGTGTGTAATACCCGCCCAGAACAATGCGGTGGAAGTTTGTTCGCTGCCTGAATATTCATTTGCCACCCGTTCCCAGATTTGCGCGGCTTCTTCGAGACGGTTCTCACGCTCGAGGATGCGTCCGGCGGTCACTAAAAATTCCGGGGCTTCCGTTGCATTTGGAACCTGAAGCACAAAATCAGTGAGGGTTTTAACCGCGCCATCATAATCGTTCAACACACTCCATTGTAGAAAAGATTTTTCACGCCAGGCATCGATCCAATCGGGGTTATCAGGAAATGCCTTGATGAAATAATCCAATTCCTGCACGGCTTCTTCAGTGCGTTGCAGATTGCGAAAAGTGAGCGCGCGATAATAATGGACTGTGCCGCTATTGACCGGGTTCGCCTTGATATAGCGCTCAAAGGCGACGAGCGCCACGTCATCTTGATCGGCGTAGTAATCTACAAGGCCACGGTCGAGGTCATTAACGGTGATGCCAGAATCCACGAGTGCCACGAGCGCGAGATAGGAATAATACGAAAGCGGATAATTCTCCACCGTATGTAGATAGCGCGCATTTGCTGAATCAGTTTGACCCAGTGCGAGGTGCGATTGCCCTGCGAGATAATCCATTTGGGCTTTGAGATAATCGTTGGTAGTGTTGGCAAAGATCTGATCGTAGAGGGTCAAGGCTCCAGCGTGGTCGCCGAACGAGGCTCGGGTTTGGGCAATTTTTGTTTGCAGAGTCAAGCCGTCATCGAGGCGTGAAGCGGTGAGCGCAGCGTTATAAGCGGTCAATGCCCCGCCGTAATCCTTGATCTCGTTCAGCGCGTCGCCGCGATATTCCTGTACGTAGGCATCCAATACACCCGGCACACGCGTCAGATAGGTGTTATAGGCATCTGCAGAAAGTTGATATAGACCCAGGTTGTAATAAGCCTGACCCATTAAAAAATATGCGCGCGCCGAATACGTAGACGCGGCGTATTCAGTAGTGAGCGTGTTGAGTTTTTCCAGGGCGAGTTGATAGTTTCCGGCGGTGAGTTCGGTGCGTCCAAGCCCCCAAAGCGCGGCGGCTTTTACAGCGTTATCTGTGGTGTCGTTGAACGCGCCAAGATATAGTTCGCGTGCCTTGTCGTAATCTCCATTGAATAGCGCCGTGTCACCTGAATCGATGCGCAGAACCGGCTCGGGTGTTGGCAAAGGTGTTGCGGATGGTGGTAATGTGGGGGTGGGGCTGGGACCCGGTGTAATCGTGGCTGTGGCAGTGGGTGCTGGCGTTGGCAATGCCTGACAGGCAGTGATAACAATCAACAGCCACACTCCGATTAATTTTTTAGATAGCTTCATTGAATCCTTATTTGGAAGATATGAGACCTGTTATTCTAAGTCTCGTCCGTCCTGAGCGAAGTCGAAGGACGCTTAGCGCGAAAGAAACTACAGGATTTCCACGTTCATGCCAAGCTCGAGCCTGCCCTCGTTTAACGGAATGACGTTTTGCCCAAAGATCGCTCCCAGTTCA
>CAZMQE010000082.1:9123-11107 GCA_964568115.1 uncultured Anaerolinea sp. | reverse complement strand
AACAAAAAAGCCGAGGCGCGCCAGGTCATTGCGCAGGCGATGAAGGAATTGGACTTCGGCAAGTCTGAGCGGTGTATCCGTATCAATAGCATCGGGTCGGGTTGGGAGAAAGATGACCTTGCTGCAGCGTTGGTGACAAACCCCGATTCGATCGTGGTGCCAAAGATCGAATCCGCGGAACAGGTGAAGTGGGTCAGTGACCAGATCGAATCGTATGAGCTATCGAATAAACTGAATCTGGGGAGCATCCGCTTGTTGGTGGGGGTGGAAACCGCGAAAGGCATTTTGAATCTCAAGGAGATCGCATCTTCCGATAAGCGTCTCGAAGCCATCATCTTTGGCGGTGAGGATTATGCGGCGTCCATTGGCGCGGTGCGGACCAAATCCGCTGGTGAGTTGTTGTATGCGCGGCAGGCGACGGTCACTGCTTGTGCGGCGAATGATTTACAGGCATTGGATATTGTCTTCATTGATTTCAAAGACCCGGAAGGACTCCGCGCCGAAGCGGAGCAGGGAGCCGGATTCGGCTTCAGCGGGAAACAGATCATTCACCCGAATCAGGTCCAGGTGACGCAAGAGACGTTTACTCCATCCGATGATGCCATTGCATATGCAAAACGGATCGTCGAGTCGTTTGAGTCCAGTCAAAAAGAGGGTAAGGGTGCATACGCGCTCGACGGCAAGATGATCGATATGCCGTTGTTGAAGAACGCACAAAAGGTTTTAGAGCGGGCAAAGGCGGCGGGCAAGGCATAATTCTGCAAGGAAATTGACGGCTTTCAAAGGGTGGGAATACTGCATAATTGATGCAATTCAAAATCGGGAGTAGTAAATGCATCAATTTGTACAATCGGCGATCGAAGCCGCAAATCAGGGTGATAAAACCAAGGCAATGGACTTTCTCAAGCAGGTGGTCGCTGCGAACCCAAATGATGTGGACGCGTGGCTGGTGCTGGCGGCGGTGGTTGATGAACCCGAACGCAAACGTCAATGCCTGAAACGTGTGCTCACATTGGACCCGGTCAACCAGCTTGCACGCGATGAGCTGTTCGAGATGGACCGGATCGCGATGGGCGGTGAGCCCAGTTTGGACCTCGAGCCAATTCCTGCGGTTGTGCCTGAAGTTATAGAGCCGCCCACCAAACCCGCCCAACCCACAGCACGGGATTCAAACCCCAAGTCTTTGCCGAAAACACCGCTGGTCTTTCAGATGTCATTGGCTGTGAGGTTGTCGTTGTATTTCATCACGGTGTTGGTTCTGGTCTTGAGTTTTGCAGCCATCTTCAGTTTGAAAATTGGCAGCTTCCTTGTATTGTTCGCTTTATTTGTCGGCATGTGTTTCATCGCCTGGTATTATTCCTGGCAGATCAAAGTCAGCGAGAAAGGTCTCATCGTTGATTCATTGATCAAACAAGCGCGTATCAGTTGGAACGAGATCAGCGAGATCAAAACGGGCAGTTCTCAGCGCGGCATGGAGTTGATCCGCAAAAAAGGCAAACCAGTCAAAGTGACGGGTGCGGTCAGCGGCTATCAAACGCTCGTTCAGATCCTGCGCCAAAGACGGCCCGATCTGTTCGACGATGCCAATTAACAATCAATAAAATCAGTCTGGGTATACAGGCTATAATTGAATAACACAGAACACAAGTCACTCTGAGTCACATGCTCAGGGTGATATTTTTATACCATTCACCCACAAGGAAATAACTTTGCTCTCCATTTTCTATGGCATCGTATCCGCGGCAACCTGGGGCGCGGCAGATTTCATCGGCGGCATCGCCACCAAACGCACCAGCGCCTACCGCGTGCTCTTTCTCGCAGAATTGGCGGGGCTGGTCCCATTTACGGTGCTTGCCCTGCTCACACGCGAACCGCTCCCGCCGTTCACTGACCTGGCGTGGGGCGCGCTTGCAAGCCTGATGGGTCTCAGCGGGTTGATCTTCCTATACCGCGCCCTCGCCGACGGGCAAATGACCATCGCCGC
>CAZMQE010000082.1:0-9023 GCA_964568115.1 uncultured Anaerolinea sp. | reverse complement strand
CGTGAGCTCTGGGGCTACTCAATGATCAACGGGGTCATTGATATCGCTGGCAACGCCTTCTTTGTACTCTCCGCTCAAACCGGTCGCATGGACGTTGCCGCCGTACTCGGCGCACTCTACCCAGCCTCCACGGTGTTCTTGGCGGCGATCCTGCTCAAAGAACGGATCACGCGCATTCAAGCGCTTGGCATTGGGCTGGCTTTCGTTGCGATCGTGTTGTTTACGATTTAAACGTAAAGGCGTCACACCTGAGCGTGACGCCTTTTATTCAATTGTACAAATTTTGGAATCAGCCAGCTCGTGTACTCTTCAGAGTGTGCTGGCGAATTTGCAGGGGCAAGCTCCTGCATTCCAAAAATTTTACGCTTCGTAATCTGCGGCTTCTTCGTCCACCGACATAATGGGCTCATCTTTGTCCCGCTTATCGAGGAATTGCAGGGTGAGGGCAACGACCTTGGTATAGTACTTGGTCTCGCCGCCTTTATCCTCATATTTCTCGGTCTTGAGCCGTCCTTCGAGATAAACCAGGCTGCCCTTCTTGAGGTATTCCTGGCAAACCTCACCGAGCCGGCCCCAGGCTTCGATGTTGACCCATTCGGTGTATTCCTTGCTCTCACCGCCGGTCTTCCAGCGCTGCGATACCGCCAGGCTGAAATGAGCGACCTTCTTGCCGGTGGGCGTGAACTTGCTTTCAGGGTCTTTGCCCAATCGTCCGATCAGTTGAACGCGATTTAGTGCTGGCATGATTCCCTCACTTCCTTTTGTGCTTGTTCAGGGCTCTTAGATGCAATGTTACGTGTCATAATTAGTCTCCTTTTTATCTAAAAGATTGTGTAGGTCGAACAGAGTTATACTTTGCTGATGATTAACCTTCAGCAGGTTTTTCAGCAGCAGCGGCGGGCTGGTCTCTCTTCAAGACGAGCATGCCTGTTTTCATCTCCACTACGTTGTACCCGGCAGGTACAGCGTCAAGCGCGCCGGTTTCCTTAACTTCCTTTGAGAAGTAGAACATCTTGCCGTTGGAGTGCAGGTAGTAGGTAGCGCCTTTTGAATTTGTGTGTGCGTAAGCCATTTTTTCTCCTTATAAAGTTGGTTAGACCGTAAGTTTAGCACAGATTTTCTATAACTGTCAACAACAGGAGTTTCGTATATGCGAACCGTTTTTACTCTTGCGGATCTGCGTTCCGCCCGCCTCCCCTTCTCAGGGACGGTTGGATTCGTGCCAACGATGGGTTATCTACACGAGGGGCATCTCGCTCTCATCCGCCGTGCAAGAGCGGAATGCGACCATGTGATCGTCTCCATCTTCGTCAACCCGACCCAGTTCGGCGCGAACGAGGATCTCTCGAAGTATCCGCGTGACCTTGAGCGTGACCTGCGCCTGATCGAGCCCTACACAGACCTGGTGTGGACGCCGTCAGCTGAGGTGATGTATCCACAAGGGTATCAGACTTGGGTGGAGGTGGAAGCGGTCACACGTCCGCTCGAAGGGACGATGAGACCCGGTCACTTCAAAGGCGTTACAACGGTTGTCGCGAAGCTATTTAACGGCGTCCAGCCGCACAAGGCGTACTTCGGTCAAAAGGATGCGCAACAGGTGGCGGTCATCCGGCAGATGGTGCGGGATTTGAACTTCCCGGTTGAGATCGTGGTCTGCCCCACTTCGCGCGAAGCGGATGGGCTGGCGATGTCGAGTCGCAATGTGTACCTTGACCCCGCTCAACGCCAAGCCGCGACGGTCTTATTCCGCTCGTTGAGTGCGGCAAAAGCAGCCTATGAACAGGGCGAACGCGATGGGGAAAAGCTAAGAGAGAAGATGAAAGAAATTTTGGCGAGTGAGCCATTGGCTCAAGTGCAATACGTCTCGTGCGCGGACTATGACACGCTCGAAGAACTCACTGTCATCAAAGGAAAAGCCTTGCTTTCCATGGCTGTGTTCCTGGGAAAGACAAGGCTGATCGATAATTTTGTATTGGGGTAAAGTTCGTTCGGGGGCTAAACCCCTGCACAAGCGTTTATTCGCCTACGGTCCCCACTTTAGTTGTTGACCAAACGGCAAGAGCGAAAGCATGCTGGAGCCATCGGTGGAATAGAGTTCAAGTGCGCCGCCAGCGTAGACAGTATCAGATGGGGCTTTTGCCACGATCACGAAACTGGCGTCCGGTGCCCACAAGGCTTCGTTGAGCCTTTCAAATGTTTCGGGGCGCAAAACGGTTCTGCCGGTCACGCCATCCAGTGTGGAGCGGACGATTTGCAACGGCACATGATCAGCGTAGCCATCCGGCGCAGGTCGACTGGCGAAGAAGAAATATAGTTGACCATCAGGTGCGAGGTAGGGCAGGTTCGCGAAATTGAAGTTTCCGTCGCCTGCTTCGGCGGGGAGCAAGGTAGTGAGGTTGCCGCTGGCAGCATCCACCCGCCATAAACCGGGACCGAACATACCCAGCGATGAAATACCCACATACAACGCGGAACCGTCCGATGTCCAGGCTTGTTGTGAACAGCACAAGCGCGCGCCATCTCCGCCGCTCAAACGGACCAGAGAGTTGGTCGCGATGGAATATATCCCTGAAGAGATACCGTCGCTGTTGGGAATGGCGGTGGTCAGGAGTAGCTTCGTCCCATCGGGGGAATATTTTTGCGGAATGTACAGCTCACCCGGCACTTTGGCACCTGTGATCGGGTCGGTTACTTGATTTTCCAAGACAATATTGGAAACACCGGTCGAAACCGCATACAAGATCAAGCCTTTATGGCTGTACGCAATGGTTTGCCCATTGGGAGAAAATACAGGGCTGCTGAGGCTGGTCGTGAAGATATTATTTGGGTCAACCGGTCCACCGTCTGCCAACATACGGCGACCGGAACCATCGGCGTTGATGAGCAAGAGTTGATTATTCGAGACGTAGACCACGCTACCGTCCACTTGCGAGACATCATAGGCACCCACTGCGGATGGTTCAACGGTAAGTTGCGTTACAGTCTTGCCATCGGTTCCGAGGCGGAAGACCTGTGCAATGCCCGTACCATCGTTATTCACAAAATACAGGGTATGCGGAAGCAATCCAACCGGTGTAGGGACGGGCACTTCAACATCGGTTGTCACAGGCGTAAGCGCCTGAAGCGTTGCGGCAACCACAGTGGCAACCTGATCAGACGAAGAGGGCTGTCCACCAAGCGGGGCTGCACAGGCAAGCGCAGATGCTACCAAAACCAATAAAGCTAATAAGGGATAAAGATTCTTTTTCATGTTTTCCTTTTGATCAAATCATATTTACAACACACGGAGACACAGAGAGCAACTCTCTGTGTCTCCGTGTATAAGACATGCTTTGTAGAGATTTGGTTCCCGCCTAGACCTGCTCGAAGCGCTCCACCGGGACAACAAAAAGCGTGACACGTTTTTCGCTGGAAGCAGATGCGCCCAGTTTCGATTTAACCAACCCGATGGCATGGTCGACGCGGTCATCATCCACACCCAATAGCAGAGTCACAACGCCGCTGCGTAGAAATCCACCTGTAGAGGCAACCCGGGTCACGCGATATTCAGCCGTGGTCAGCGTTTGGGTGATCGTATCGGCATCGTTATCTTTGGCAATTAAAATGATCATTTTCATGAGGCACACTCCGCGTTAGATTTCTTCGAAACGTTCAACAGGCAAGGCAAAAACAGTGGCACCGCCCACAGTCACAGGGACAGGCGTCGGCATGGGCAGAGGCGAACCTTCCAAGGGCAGGGTCAGGTATTCAATGCGCTGCCGACAGGACTCTTCCAGCGCTTTGAGCGCAGCGTCTTCTTTACCCTCACGTAGACCGATCAGCAGAGTGGCATTGCGCCTGCCCAAAAAACCACCCGCACTGGAAAGCAACACAACGGGCAGATTCAATTTCGCAAGGGCCTGCGTGGCTGTCTCCTGGTCCTGTTCCTGGACCACAGCCAGCATCAATAATTTGATTGAAGAATTATCCATCATAACTCCTATAAGGCGACAAGATCATCTCTAAAGAATAGTATACAGGATACTGCCAACTTAGCAAGTGATTAAAGTGAAAACTGTACTTGGTCCAAATATGGAAAATCCCGCGGCGACACGCGGATCTTTGCCAACGGGGAGACCGGCTTCGTGCTCCCCCATTCTTCGATCTCACCATCGAACCAATCCAAGATCGGATAGGGGCGTTTATCGGGGAAATCCTTAGCCTGGGCAATGTAGAGCATCCCTTCGGCGAAAGGCTGATTCTCTTTGTTTTCTTTGGGTAATTCAAAATGATAATACTTCACACGCTGTCGACCACGCCCGATGCGTACGCTACCGTTACGGGTCAGGTTATATTTTGCCTTATCCAGGATCGCGAACCACATTGCCCACATCGCATCAGGTGACGCAAATATCTGCTGGCGATTCCCGAATTCATTTTTATCTGAACTTTTGCGAATGGGCTGTAAAGTTTCCAGATTAGGAAGCGGCGAGCCATGCACGACAAATCCGCGCCAATCGCAAATGTAATTCAGGAATTCAGATTTGGGATACGAAAGATTGTAACTGATCGGTATATGCGGATTGCCAGCCAAGGCACTGTCCAATAAAAGATCAAAAACCTGCTTACGCGTTTCATCCACCGGCAGCACCTTGCGTCGAATCGGCGAAACTGTCGCGCCTTCTTTACGGCGCATAAAGGTGTAGATCAAATGGAATATTGGTTTGGCAAGCAGACTGGGAAGCGGCATGGACTAACCCTGGAAGTATTGCAATGTAAGCCTGAGTCGCTCTTCCACATCTTTCGGCGCATCCTTCGGGATGGACTGGATCGCCGCCTGCGCTTCGACAACAGAATAGCCCAACGAGGTCAACGCTGCCAGCACTTCACTATCCGTGTCAGATATTGCAGCAAGTTTGGAAAGCCCATCGCCAGGCTTAAGTTTGTCTTTGAGGTGCAGTGCCATTTTTTGCGCGGTCTTTTTACCAACCCCCGGAACGCGACTTAAAACATCGGGCTCATCGGAGAATACTGCATTTCGAATGGAATCCAGTGTCATTGTGGATAGAACTGACATGGCAACTTTGGGACCCACCCCATCCACGCCGAGTAGGATGTTGAAGAGATCACGGTCAGATTGCGATTCAAAGCCGTATAACGTCAATGCATCTTCACGCACAACGAGGTGCGTAAACAAAAACGCGACTTCACCCACTTTGAGCTTGGTCCGCAAAGGCGCAGGGGCAAAGACGCGCATGCCCACACCGCCAACTTCGACGATGAGTGCATTATCTTCGATTTGGGAGATCTCTCCACGCAGGGTTGCTATCATGCTTCGATTTTACCGTAAATACGTAGGGGCGCAGCAATGCTGCGCCCCTACAATAATTATTCGTATCTTCTCGTATTCAAATGCGTGATCGCGATTGCCAGCGCATCGGCAGCATCATCAGGCTTGGGGATGGAATCCAATTGCAACAACGCCCGCACCATATCCTGCACCTGGCGTTTATCCGCGCCGCCGTAGCCAGCGACGGCTTGTTTCACTTCATTCGGGGTGTACTCAAAAGTCTCAACGTGCGCTTTTTGCAAACACAACATGATCACGCCGCGGGCTTGTCCCACGGCGAGGGCGGTCTTGACATTGCTTTGAAAAAATAATTTTTCGACAGCGGCAGTATCCGGTTGGTTTTCCTTGATCAGATCATTGAGCTGGTCAAACAGCATCTCCAGCCGCGCAGACGCGGACGCGTCTTTGGGAGTGGAGATAACGCCGTAGGAAACAGCGACCAGTTCCCCGTCACGCATGAGGCGCACGAGTCCGTAGCCAGTGGTGGCAGTGCCGGGGTCAATTCCTAGAGCGAGGGTCATTGGTTTAAATAATTAACCGCGAAGCCCGCCAAGAACGCGAAGATTCTTTAAAAAACCTTCGCGACCTTTGCGCTCTTCGCGGTTCAAAATTCTTAAGCAGCTTCGAGCGTGGCTAACGCTTCGTCTGAAACTTTGACGTTGTGGAAGACATCCTGCACATCGTCAAGTTCTTCGATGGCTTCCACCATCTTCATGAACTTCAAGGTCGATTCCACATCGAGTTCAATTTCCTGTTTGGGAACCATGCGCAAGCCAGCTTCCTGCGTGTGGACTTTGGCGTGATGCAAGGCATCGGCGATGGTTTTGAATTGTTCAACGGGACCGTAAATTTCAATGGTCTCTTCGCCATCCACTACATCATCGGCACCAGCTTCGATGCCAAGTTCGAACGCTTTATCGAAAGACAATTCATTGGAGGCAAAAGCAAAATAAGATTTGCGGTCAAACTGCCAGCCGACTGCGCCGGGCTCTGCCATATTGCCGCCATATTTACTAAAGGCATGCCGCATATCGGGCACGGTGCGATTGCGATTATCAGTAACACAAGTAACCATCAACGCCGAACCGTGCGGACCATAACCTTCAAAGGTCACTTCTTCAAATACGGTGCCATCTTTATCTTCACCGGCACCGCGTTTGATGGCGCGCTCGATATTGTCCTTGGGCATATTCTCGGCGCGAGCTTTATCCACTGCCAGCCGCAAGCGGAAATTTGAATCAATATCGCTGCCGCCTTCGCGCGCCGCAATGACGAGCTCACGCGCCAGGCGTGTAAAGACCGCACCGCGCTTGGCGTCAGCTACGCCTTTTTTACGTTTAATCGTTGACCATTTTGAATGACCTGACATGTCGTTCTCCTTCAAAGCACGTTTGTGCGAAAATTTGCAATAAGCCCAAAAATTATACCATTACCATCATGCGACGAAAAAGCCCACACCCATCGCCTTGGGTCCGGCATGGACGACAATAGCTGGGGGTAATTGATAGATCGGGATATCAGAATCAGACACTTTTGATTTCAATTCCTGGACGAGTGCCGCCGCTTCATCCTCAGCCGCAACCTGCAACACACACAAATGAGCTTTACCATCGCTCAGGCATTGTTCCTCCACCACCTCGATAAGACGCGCCAATGCCCGCCGCTTGGTCCGCTGTTGCTCAAAGGATTCGACTTGTCCGTTTTTGACTTGCAAAATCGGCTTGATCTCCAACAATTCAGCCAGCAACTTCTTCGCCCCGCCAATACGACCGCCCTTGGCAAGATATTCAAGCGTATCCACCACAAAATACAGCCGTCCGCGCGGGATCAACTCGTTGAGTTTCGCAACGATCTCATCCGCAGACTTGCCCGCTTTCGCCATATCATCCGCAACAAGCACGAGCGAACCGAGATTGCAGGAAACCGTCAGCGTATCCACCACGCGGACATCCAACCCCGGAAATTCTTTAGCGGCTGTTTCCGCTGAACGGACAGTCCCGCTGGCTTTACTCGTCGGGGCAACGACAACCACGCTTTCGCCTTTTTTCTGCGCTGCTTCAAAGATCGGGAAATACAACGCTGGCTCGGGCGCGGCGGTTTTCGGCAAAGTTACCGAAGCTTTTAGTTTTTGCAAAAATACAGTGGTATCGAAATCTTTATCGTCATGATAGGACTCTTCCCCAAACATCACGATCTGTGGAATCACGGGAATCCCGCGTTTTTCAAGTATTTCATGCGGCAAGCCGCAGGTGGTATCAGCGACAATGATGGTCATAGTAATCTCCAGATTTCATTGTAGCCCGCTGACCAGGAGAAAAGAACTGTCAAAAGAACCCAAATTTGTATTACAAACTTACCTATGCAATCTGCAATCCCGTAGGGATGGAATGATTCTAGCTATAAAGCCACCCCATGAAATAATCCCGAAGGGATGACATATGTTTTGCATGAAAGCATGTCATCCCTTCGGGATTTGATAAAACCATTCACAATTCTCTATAATCATTTCACGCCTTCGGCGTTTTTTCTGTGTAAGGTGAGTTACAAGGTGCGGGTGTAAGTCCTGTGCATCTTATAAAAATCGACCCCAAAGTTCTCCATCTCGCGCTGCATGTTCTCGTTCTCGACGCCGATCTGCACCACCTCAGCATGTTTGTAACGCGGATTCTCGCTCACGGACTTGAACATCTCACTGTAGAGAATCGCCGTGCCGCCGGAGCCGCGATATTCGGGGAGCAGACCTGCGCCGTTGATGTTGATCCAATCCGTGCGACGGAGTTCGCGGAGCAGGGTTAACCAGCCGAAGGGGAAGAGGCGTCCACGTGTTTTTTGGAGCGCAGCAGAGATATCGGGATAAGCAAAGCAAAAGCCGACGATCTTATCGTCTTTCATTACCATCTTGATCAGCTTTGGGTCAGCCAACCAGATGAGTTGATTTGCCAGCGAATTAATTTCTTCATCAGTTAGAGGCGTGTTACCGGTTGTACCTTCGAGCGAGTCGTTGTAGAGTTCCTTCAAATGTGGGACAAGTGCACGCAGATCATCACGCGTATTGCAGCGCGCGATACGCAGTCCACGGCGTTGGGCGAGGCGCTCTGCAAGTTGGTGAATGCGTGGCGGGAATTGAATGCTCGTGCCGAGATAACCCGAAACGGATTCGCCAGCTTTGACGAAACCCTGCGCTTCGATAAGATCCACGTAATAGGCGGGGTTATATGGCAAACCGAATGCCGGACGATGCTCAAAGCCTTTCACCAACAGACCGAATCCATCGAGTGGTGTGAACCCTTTTGGACCAGTGATGGTTTCGAGTCCACGTGAGCGCGCCCACTCGCAACCGGCGTTAAACAATCCATTTGCGGCTTCTGGATTATTTTCACACTCGAAGAGATAGAAGAAGGCGGTCTTGGTTTTGTTGTATTCGTTGTAGCGGTGGTTATCGAGAACGGCGAGCCTGCCAATGGGACGAGTCCCATCGTCCACAGGACTGCTTCGCTTGTAAGCGAGAAAGAATAAGGCTTTGGAATGCTGATAGAACGGAAACCGCTGTGGGCTGAGTCTGAGGCGTTCGTCCATTTGCAGGGGCGGCACCCATTGAGGAATGTCTTTATAAATAGAAAAAGGCAAGCGGAGGAAATCATCCACTTGCTTTTTGTTGTTGAGATTAAGTTGAGTGATGTGCATAGGAAATCGT
>CAZMQE010000081.1:1923-11161 GCA_964568115.1 uncultured Anaerolinea sp. | reverse complement strand
GTTCCTTGCCAAAGAAGGCACGGACCCGATCCTGCACGGCGGGCATACGCGTCATACCGCCCACCATCACGATTTCGTTGATCTCGCCCGCGGTTAATCCAGCGTCGGTCAAGGCTTGTTTGAGCGGAGCAATTGTTCGGTCGACAAGATCCGCAGTGATCTGTTCGAGCTTGGCGCGGGTCATCGTCATCACTAAATGTTTTGGTCCGGTGGCATCTGCGGTCAAATACGGCAGGTTGATCTCGGTCTGCATTGTGGTCGAAAGTTCGATCTTGGCTTTTTCAGAAGCCTCTTTCAAACGCTGCAAAGCCTGACGGTCGTTGTGCAGGTCAATGCCGTTATCTTTTTTGAATTGCTCGATGAGGTGATCCATGATGCGCAGATCGAAGTCATCGCCGCCGAGGAAGGTATCACCACTCGTAGCGCGGACTTGGAAAACGCCATCACCCACTTCGAGAACAGAAATATCGAACGTGCCGCCGCCGAGGTCGTAGACCGCAATGATCTCGTTTTTCTTTTTATCGAGTCCATACGCTAACGAAGAAGCAGTGGGCTCGTTGATGATACGCAAAACTTCAAGACCAGCGATCTTGCCCGCGTCCTTGGTGGCGTTGCGTTGCGCATCGTTGAAATACGCAGGCACCGTGATCACAGCCTGCGTGACCGGTTCACCGAGGTAGGCTTCGGCATCGGCTTTGATCTTTGAAAGGATCATCGCAGAGACTTCAGGCGGAGAATATTCCTTATCGTCAATTCGCACGCGCACATCACCATTATCCGCGGCGTTGACGGCGTAGGGCACACGCTTGCGGGTGCGTTCCACTTCAGCATCATCGGACTTGCGCCCCATGAAGCGCTTCACCGAAAATATCGTATTTGTCGGATTGGTGATCGCCTGATTACGCGCCACACGCCCAACCAAACGCTCATGGTTTTTATTTACCGCCACTACAGAAGGCACAAGTCGTTCACCTTCTGCGGAAGGAATCACAACCGGCTCGCCACCAGACATCACGGCGGCAACCGAGTTGGTCGTACCTAAGTCAATGCCAATAATTTTTCCCATGAAATAATTTCTCCTTTAATTTCTTTCTGTCATTGCGAGGAAGGCTTTAGCCTGAGGAAGCAATCTCCGTCACAACCAAAAGATTGCTTCGGACGAAGAGCATCGCCCTCGCAATGACAGAATGTTATTTTATTGCGCCACCCTTACCAGGGCAGGTCGAATCACACGTTCACCAAGCATATAGCCATTCTGCACCACCGCGATCACATGTCCGCTCGCCACATTCTCGGCAGGTTCGTGTGAGATCGCTTCGTGGAAGATTGGATTGAATTCCAAACCTTCGGCTTCGATTCTTTTGATGCCTTCGGCATCCAAAATATTTTGCAATTTACGCGCGATGAGTTCAACGCCATTCGCCCAGGCATTGTCCGCCGGGCGGTTTTGCAGGGCACGTTCCAGGTCGTCGAGCGCAGGCAACACTTTCTTAATGATGTCGCCTTTCATCGAGGCATACATCAATTCATTATCACGCTCAACGCGCTTGCGGTAATTCTGAAAATCGGCAACCGATCGCTGCCAGCCTTCAACGCTATCCGCCAGTTTTGTTTCAGCATCTTCAAGTTGACGTTTCAACAGGTCGATCTCGGTCAAGCCCACATCGTTAACTTGAGGCGCAACATCCTGCGCTGGCGTTGTCACAGCTTCGACTTTTGTCTCTTGCACTTCTTCTGTTTCGTGCTTATGTTTCTTTTTATCGCTCATGTCTCTTATATCTTTCATTATTCATGATTTCATTCCGTAGCGCGACATTAATTTCGCGTTACTCCCCAACAATCGTATCGTTCACTAAATCACTTAATAACCCGGCAACAAATCTTACTGTGGGGATTGTTTTTGCATAAGACATACGCATGGGTCCCAGCACGCCTAATGTGCCGGTTGCCATGCCGGGGACACCGTAACGCGCGATCACCATGGAACACTGCCGTAATTCTTCCCAGCCGCCTTCGCCGCCGATCAGCACCTGCAAGCCGCCGATGTTACTGTTGCTCGTGGTACGTGCCAGTAAATCCTGCAGGGTGGAACGTTCTTCAAAAATTTTCAAGGCACGGCGGGCATCGTCTGATTCCGCGAATTCAGGTTCAGATAAAACATTGGTTAAGCCATCGGTATAAATTTCACCAGAACTGCTTTCTGAACTACGGCGCATGTCTTGTGTAATCAAGGTCAGGATGTCCTGGTCAAGTGCATCAGGACGAGTTGTCAGCAGAGAGATGGCGTCCACTGCCAGACCAGCCAAAAGGATGTTGAGACGCGTGGCGGTCTGACTGAGTCGCTCCTGGGTCACAGGCTCGGCTAACGTCAGGATCTGCTGGCTGACTTCCCCGCCGATCATCACCAAAACCATTAAGACTTGACGTCCCTGGGTCGAGATCAATTCAACATGTTTATAACGCGCCTGCTCGGTGTGCGGCGCTGTGATCATGGATACACCCTGTGATTGATGGGCAAGAATGGATGCTGCGAGCGTCATCCATTGATCCATATCTGCACGTGATTGATGGAACTGGTGCGTAATGGTATGTTGTACAGCCTGTGGCAACTCTGCGTTGGGCATCATCTGGCTGACAAAGTAACGATAGCCATCTTCACTGGGCACTCGTCCGGCGGAGGTATGCGGCTGACGCAGGTAGCCCATTTCAGTCAGGGCAGCCATCTCATTACGAATCGTTGCTGGCGAAAGTTCAAGATGGTAATGTTCAACCAACCGCTTCGAGCCAACCGGCTGGGCAGTATCAATGTAATCACGAATGATTAACAGAAGCAGGGTCTTTTGGCGATCGGTAAGTTCGTACATATCTTTCACGAAGTTAGCACTCTCTATCCGAGAGTGCTATTGCATGTGGAATAATGATAAACGAGGCAAAAAGGGAAGTCAATAAGAGGAGTGTAAGAAAATGCCCATCACTGTTGTAAGCGATGGGCATTGTTCTATTTTATCGGGCGCCAGACTGGGTCAAACTCCAGTGCAGGGTCGTTCGTCAGGCGGGTACGATCTCCACCTGTGATGGTCATGAAATAGATATCTCGATTGAATTCATTATCCAAACTTTCAAAGACCAGCCATAAGCCATCTGGAGAGAATTTGACATCTTCAATGGGTCTGGGAAAGTCCAAGCGGGTGGGCTCTTTGGATTCGCGGTCTTCATAACGAATGGTCATCAGCCAAGGTCGGGTTGGACCCAGATCGCGTTGATTGAAGATCAGTGTCTCACCGTCAGGACCCCAAGCTGGGAAATAATCCCAAAACTGCTGACCGCTGCGGGCGATCTGAACATTACTTAGACCGGTGTCAGACATTACCCAAACTTGATAGGCGCCAAAGCGTTTTACCGTGTAAGCAATTTGATTACTAAAAGGCGACCAGGATGGCTGGATGTTGTCAATTTCGCCCTTGGTAGTTGTGAGCCGGGTTACTGCGCCAGATTCGATCGTCAACACATAAATCTCTTTACGCCCATCGCGCATGGATGAGAAAGCAATGCGCTTGCCATCCGGCGCCCAGGCGGGGTCAAAATCTGAACCTGGGGTGGTAGTCAGTTGTTTGAGCTCAGTGCCATCGGCATTCACCATAAATAAACTGGCGTCTTTATAACCGTCTTCATAAAATTCTTCGCGCGAAAGACACGGAGAAATGAAAACGAGCTGCATACCATCCGGTGACCACGAAGGCTGACAGGCACCGTTCTCCAGGTTTGTAATAAGCTGCAAACCAGTGCCATCCGTATTGATCAAATAGATCTGGGGAATCCCTGAACGCGCAGATGCAAACGCGATCTGACCAAAGCCGCCACCCATCAGCGTGGCGACAGGCGCGGGCGTTGTATTCGCAGATTCTGTAGTAACTTCCACCACTGGCGGCAGGGTCTTTGTTGGCGCAACCGTAGCGGTGAGGGTCGGGGGCACTGCAGTGCTTGTGAGATCAGGCGTATCCGTTGACAGTGCAGCAGAGATCGAGGTAACTGTGGCATCTGCAGTTGGAGGAACTACAACCGGTGATTCAGTGGGAGCAAACAACACAACTGGAATATATTTCATCAAGTCAGGCGGCACAAGATTTGGGGCAAAACGTACTATGCCAACAGTACCAGCGGCAAGTAAAAACAAAATCCATAAAAGAATCGGAAGGATGCGAATCTTCCGGCGTTTTTTGCGCGGCTTAAATTCCTGTGCTTCCTCTTGCTGTTGCTGAGGTGAGCCATTTTTACCAAACGCAGAAAGCGGCTGGGAGGCTTTTTCGATCGCAGATTGTTGCTGCTGCGATTCTTCTTCCTGCGGCGCAGGTTGGATCACATATTCGCCGGGTAAACGTTGAGTCTTGGATTTGGAACCCAACAAGGAACGCTTGAACTCTTCAGCATTTTGGAAACGGTCAGCCGGGTCAATACCCATGGCTTTTTCGATCGCAGCAGCGAGACGCCGCGAGATCTTGCTGTTCCGTTTGCGCAAGGGTGTCAGTTGTGTGTTGTCCATTGCGCGCGCAAGACCATCTTCAGGGATGATGCCGGTGAGCGATGCATAGAGCGTTGCACCGAGTGAATACACATCGGTGCGCGGATCTGTACGCGCTGTGCCATATTGTTCAGGAGGTGAATAGCCGGGTGTCATGGCGCGTGCCCCCGTCGTGGTAGCCTGGCTGCCATGCAACACTTTTGCGAGACCAAAATCCACCAGGAAGATGTGACCATCCGATGTGATCTTGACGTTGCCGGGTTTTATATCGCGATGCAAAATGGGAGGTTTACGGGTATGCAGATAGGTGAGCGCATCACACATCGCCGCGCCAAGCAATACGGCTTCATCTTCGGTGATGTTCCCCACACGCTCCATGCGTTGACGCAGGTCCTCCCCTTCGATATAGTCCATCACCAAATACTGACCCTGATCGCCGATCACAAAATGATCGGTCACACGCGGCAGGTTGGGGTGACGCAAATTAGCAAGGATCACCGCTTCCAACCGGAACTGGCGTGCATATTCATCGGTTGTGAATAGATTTTCCTTGACCGCACAATCTGTGCCGAGATTCTCATCCACAGCACGATAGACAGAGCCCATGCCGCCCTGTCCTAAAATCTCAACAATGCGATATCTTTTATGTAATAACGCGCCGCGTTCAAGTGTCATTGACGTAGGGACTCTCCCGAGAAATTTTCCGTAGATTTGGGATTATATCAGAACGGACACCTACATCTTGGGCTCATCTGCCAATTTGAAACGGAAAAACAACCATGGCGCTCCCCCAGAAACCCAGAAGCCGACAAGCGTATAACGCAGATAACGGAAGATATATGAAATCAGATCTGCATTATCAGGGAGAAACAAAGCTAACCCGCGCCACAGGATCATGACACCGATCAAGCCGACTACAAAACGAAGAGCGCGCTTCTCCACCGGACCCGAAGCCTGGTACCCGCCTCGAGCAGCCAGCCACGCAACCCCAGCCGCGAGCCCGAACAGAGTCCCGGCTGAGGTGATGAAACTTTCGATCGAAACAGGAGCAGGCAGAGACCCGGCACGCAGCGCGTTGTCCCGCCATTCAGCAGGGAAGGTGTAACCGTCCAAACGTCCCACACTGACAGCACCCAAAACAATCACGATCAATGAAACAATGAAAGCAATGAAGATCTGAGCGCCGAGGTTTTGGTGCTTGAGCCAGGCTTCAACTGGATTCCAAAACTGCATGAAAGCCCACAGCAGGATGCCGCCGAGCAGCCATCCAAGAAAAACATCATGCGGGAAATGTACACCCAGATACCAACGCGAGAAACCAATGAGAAATGCCAGCGCGATCGCAATACCCCATGCCCAGCGTTTGCGAACGCCGGAGGCGATCATGCCCCAAACGCCTACTGCATTTTGCGCATGACCCGATGGCACCCCAAATGATGA
Organism: uncultured Anaerolinea sp.; assembly: GCA_964568115.1. Taxonomy (GTDB): domain Bacteria; phylum Chloroflexota; class Anaerolineae; order Anaerolineales; family Villigracilaceae; genus Defluviilinea. The sequence goes on along the minus strand of CAZMQE010000081.1, from coordinate 5,202 downwards.
CTCTGCTGAAAACGGAATCACTTTGGCGCTCACCCAATATGGACGTGGACCGGCAAACATGAGCTTGAAGATTTCATTCACAAAGTTACTCGTGAGCAGAATGAACCCCACGCGAATGCCCAGGTTGGCGTCAATACACCAATAGATCAAAGGGAGGATCAGCAGAAAGAAATTCTCAGTGCCCAGAAAAGAAAAGAACTTCATCGGCACTTCCAGCCATGCGCCAAGGGACTGAATTGCTATGATCCAGTTCACACCGAAGGGAATCAGGAAATCCATGCCAACCTCCTATTCATCCATGAAAAATGACGAGCGCGAGCCTTAATGGTCTACAGCGTCAATCCATTAAAACCCCTCTACAGTATTTGACGATACGCTTACTCCTATTGTACACTCAGGATATGAAAAAGTCATCTGCCCAACCTTATTGGTGGGATTGGTCCGCAGTCGCTTTGCTTTTTATTCTTTTGCAAGTATTGTCTTCGCGCCTGGTCACCACCACCTGGACCCCCAATTTGAACTTGATTCAAATATTTACATCCATGGGTGCTGCCATCGGGTTGGCATTGGGGTACAGTCAATTTGCGCGCAAGAATGCGCGTTGGATCTCATTCGGCTACATGGTCATCATGTTGCCGCTCATGTGGACACGTGTGATCAACGACCAGGTTGAATTGGATGAACGTCTGCTCAGCGTGGGCGGACGCCTGCTGTATTCCATCTCTGAATTTTTCTCGCGCCGGCCCGTGGAAGATCCATTGTTCTTTGTAGCGATCATGTCCATCACTTTTTGGGTCATGAGCGCTTCCGCTGGTTTCAGCCTCACCCGGCATCAAAACTTTCTGGCTGCGGTGCTCCCCTCTGCGATCGGTATGCTGGTCATCCAACACTATGACAATGGCGTGGCATCGCGAATTTGGTTTTTGGGATTCTTCACATTTATAGCTTTGTTCCTGTTGGGGCGTTTGAATTTTCTGCAGGACCAAAGGAACTGGCGTGCTCGGCGCGTTTTTCTTTCCCCTGAAAACAGCATTGACCTGACCAGCAGCATGGCAATTGCCGCAGCGTTACTTATTGTTACTACCGCAACGATTCCCATCTCATTTACCAGCAATGCCACAGTCCGCGAGGCATGGGACCGCATCACCAAACCGTGGACCGATTTCACAGACCGTATGCAAAACGCGGTGAGCGCACTGGAATCACCCAGTGGCGGCAGACCCGGCGAATTCTATGGAACAGAACTCGAACTCGGCAGCGGCTTTCCGCTTTCCGATGTGGTCATGTTCACTGTGGAAGCCCCAGAGTTGCCCTTCAATCAAAAGCCTCCACGCTACTATTGGCGCGGCCGCACCTATGATTATTTCTCTGGTGTACAGTGGTACACCACCGGTACAACACGCGCGGAATTTTCCCCGGTCGAATCAGACCCTGTTATTGATGATGCTGCCAACACCGATCCCGTCCGTTTTATTTTTTCCCTGGGTAAATCAAAATTCTCCCTGCTATACTCTCCGGCTCAACCCGTGTGGGTCAGCCGCCCAGGTTCCTACCTGGCTTCGCCCGCTGAATCGGCGCTCAACATCACATCCTGGAATGCAGCCCCAGCCTTACTCCCCGGCGAAACTTATCAAGTGGATGCAGCCTTGAAGAACCCAAACATTGATGAACTGCGCGCGGCTGGCTCCCAATATCCGCAATGGATCACCAACATGTATTTGCAACTGCCGGAGAATACCTCTCCACGCATCAAAGCGCTGGCTGAAGAGCTCACTGCCGAGGCAGAAACTCCCTACGATAAAACCATCGCCATCACACGCTACCTGCGCGAGAACATTGAATATGCCCCCACCATCCCATCTGTGCCCGATAACACGGACCCACTGGAATGGATCTTGTTCGAATATAAAAAAGGCTATTGCGTTTACTACGCCAGTTCAGAGATCGTGATGCTGCGCTCCATCGGCATCCCGGCGCGGATGGCAGTTGGCTTTGCCCAAGGCACCGGTACCAGCCAGCCCGGCTTTGATGATGCAGTCGAAGATATTGTCACCAATTCATATACGGTGCGCAAGAACAACGCCCACGCCTGGCCCGAGGTCTATTTCCCTGGCATTGGTTGGGTTGAGTTTGAACCCACCGGCAACCAAGCCCCATTAGATCGCCCCATTGCACCGCGCGAAGATACCGACTTAAACGGCGGATTGAATCCCAACAACCTGCCGAAGCCAGAATCAGAAGTACCGACTCTCACACCGGATGGGACAAACATCAACAACGCCCCCACCCAAACGGACTCAACGGTCTTTCCCACCCTATACCTGTTTCCGTTATTCATAGCCCTTGCCGCGCTGACAATTTTTCTCAGCCGCCGTTACGCGCTGACCACCCGCGTCCCCGCATTCGTGCGCACGACCATGGAACGCTCAGGTATCGAGGTACCAAAATGGATCCTGCATTGGGAACGTTGGAGTGTACTCTCCCCCATCGAACGCTCCTTTGAAAGCATCAACTTTGGACTGCGTCAGGTCAAACAGCCAGCCCCGGTCCATGCCACGCCCTTTGAACGTGCCAGGAGTCTTGTCAATATCCTGCCTCAACTCGAAATAGAGATAAAAGTACTTCTGGACGAACACCAAACATCCCTTTATACTTCCAGAGTAGCGGACGAAAAGCAAGCCCGCCGTGCCGCCTTGCAGGTCAGAACACAAGTCATCATCGCCCTTATCCGGTATTTCTGGACAGGTCATTACGAAGCGACAGCCACAAAAACTTAATCGCAACTGTGGTGGTCGTTTACAAAGGAAACCTTATGGCTACAGCAAAGACCAAGCGCATTTCCATCAACGACCAGATCGTTACGATCACCCAACAAGCCACAAAGCTTCGCAAATCACTGGATGAAAAACGCTCCCCTGAAACCTTGGAGGGTCTGAAAAATCTGGAAGATTCGCTCACCCGCGTCAGCGAAGTCTTGATCCCCTTTGAACAACAATTTAGTCATCTCCAAGCCCTGGCTGGCATCGGACAGGTAGTCAACTCCACCCTCGAAGTGGACGAAGTTTTACAGATCGTGATGGACACCATCGTGCGCCTCACCGAAGCCGAACGCGGCTTCCTCATGCTCCGTGACGAACGCGGTCAAATGACGATCCGCATCGCGCGCAACTGGGAACAGGAATCCATCAATCAGAACGAATCATCCATCAGCCGTTCGATCGTGCAGCGCGTCATTGATAGCGGCGAAGCGATCCTCACCACCAACGCGCGCGAAGACCC
>CAZMQE010000081.1:0-1823 GCA_964568115.1 uncultured Anaerolinea sp. | reverse complement strand
TCCATTGTGTCAGGTGTGATCACGGCTGACGTGCAGGATCAGATCACCCTGTGCAATCAAGCCGCGGCGTCCATTTTAGGGCAAACCTCCGCGGAGATCGTCGGCAGAAAACTGAATGACGTCATCCCCACCTTCGCCAGCGAGATCCAGCCGCACATGACCCTGGTGCGCGATAGCGACCAACCCATCTTCGGGCTTGAACTCAGCCAAAGCCTGCCTCAGCGCGGCAATGTGGATTGGCGTTTGAATCTCTCTCCACTGAAAGACGCGGGACAAAAGACTCAGGGCGTCGCGATCGTGCTCGACGATCTGACCGAACGCAAAAAACTCGAAGCCCAACGCCGACTCTTTGAACGCATGGTCTCCCCCGCCGTGATCGAACAACTCGACCCAAATAGTTTACAACTCGGCGGCAAACGCACCGACATCACCGTGCTATTCGCAGACGTGCGTGGGTTTACATCGTTCAGCGAAACACAAGAACCAGAAAAACTCGTTTCCATCTTGAACCGTTATCTCGGCGCCATGGCTGAGTCGGTGCTTTCGCAGGAAGGCACGATCGATAAGTTCATGGGCGATGCGATCATGTCGTGGTTCAATGCCCCCGTGCCGCAAGTTGATCACACGCTACGCGCCGTCAAAGCTGCACTGGCGATCCGCGATGCATTTGAAGGCTTGTATAAAGTTCTTCCCAAGGAAGCACATCTCGCTTTTGGCGCAGGCATTCATTATGGTGATGCAGTGTTGGGCTTGATCGGTACCGACCGCCGCATCGAATACACTGCCATTAGTGACAGCGTCAACACCGCCAAGCGCCTGCAGGAAAACTCAGCCAAGAATCAGATCATCATCAGCCGCGCCGCCTATGCCCGCGTGCAGGATGAAGTTGAAGTCAAACCCATCGCCCCCGTTGCAGCAAAAGGCAAAACCCAACCGCTCGAGGTATATGAGGTGTTGGGTCTGAAGTAGATCAGTTACAATTTAAGTTGTAAATTTACGCAATACGTATCACGTGATACGTATTGCGTATTTATTTAATTCCACACCCTGCTAACAAAAGCCACCAACTGCTCCATCCCTTTTTCAACCGGCGCGGTATTGATGTATTCATCTTTCGTGTGTGCGCCACTGCCTGTCGAAATCCCCAATACCAACGCGGGATAATTTTTACTCAACGGAATATTCGCGTCCGTCGAACCGGTGGTCAACGCCGCATCCAAGCCCTGTTCACGGAGACAATCCATCGCGAGTTGAATCAATGGATGATTTGCACTCATTTCGCCAGCAGGACGCTGTCCGATGACTTCCGCTTCGATACTCAGCCCGGGCTTGCTCGCCTCACGAATTATTTTTTCTGCATCTGCAACCAACTTCGCCAGCGACGCCTGTCCCTCCGAGCGCAAGTCCAACTCCAGCCAGGCTTCGGCTGCAATGACGTTGATCGAAGTCCCGCCGGAGATTTTGCCCACATTCATCGTGGTGCGTGGTTCCTTCGGCAGTTCCATGGATGTCAATTGCACGACCAGCTTCGATAATTCATGGATCGCCGAAGGCTGACCATAATCAGACCATGAATGTCCGCCCCGAGTGGTGGCTTTGACGCGATAACGTTTCACACCCACTGCGCGATGATAGACATGTCCCAACGCCATGCCCTCTAGAACAAGATAAGCATGCACATCCGCGCCAAAGCGATCTACCACTGCCTTCATGCCGTGCAGATCACCCAAACCCTCCTCGCAGACGTTCGCTACAAACCAAACATCGCCGTTCAATTTTATATTTCGTTCGCGGATCATCCAGATCAAACCAACCAACCCCGC
>CAZMQE010000080.1:0-11188 GCA_964568115.1 uncultured Anaerolinea sp. | reverse complement strand
GCGATCCGCCGTTCGCGCTCAGGGTTGTCTGATCCATCACGACCGATCGGGTCCTTCATCTTCATCGGACCTTCGGGCGTGGGCAAAACCGAATTGGCGAAGGCACTTGCCTGGTTCATGTTCGATGATGAAGAAGCGCTCGTGCGCATTGATATGTCTGAGTATCGTGAACAACATACCGTGTCACGTCTGTTCGGCGCGCCGCCCGGATATGTTGGCTACGAGGAAGGCGGACAATTAACCGAAGCCGTCCGTCGCCGCCCCTATCGCGTGATCCTCTTCGACGAGATCGAGAAGGCGCATCCTGAAGTCTGGAATGCGTTACTCCAAATTTTGGATGACGGTCGTCTGACCGATGGTCAGGGCAACGTGGTGGATTTCCGCAATACAGTGCTGATCATGACCTCGAACCTGGGCACTGAATACGTGCGTAAGGGCGGCACACTGGGCTTCCTGTCTGGTAAAGTCGATGATGCCGAACGCGAATCGCACGACAAGATCGAGAAAGCGCTCAAAGGCGCGTTCCGGCCTGAGTTTATCAACCGCATCGATGAGATCATCATGTTCTCGCCGCTCTCCATCGAACAAATGGAAGAGATCGTGGTTTTGCAAATGAAGGAAGTGCAGGATCGCTTGAACGAACACAACATCACCGTGGAGTTGAGCGATGGTGCGCGCAAGTGGCTTGCCAAGGCTGGGTATGATCCTGCGTTCGGTGCGCGTCCATTACGCCGCGCCATCCAGAAGAATGTCGAGAGTCCGCTTTCGATGGAACTGCTCGGCGGCAAATTCAAGGACGGCGCCATCGTCCGCGTGGATGTGGACGAGGCAAACAACAAGATCGTCTTTCAAACCACCGCCGCGCCGGTAAAGACAAAGAACGAACAACACGCTGAAGCGTAAACAACAAAATCTCCCGTCGCAATGACGGGAGATTTTGTTGTTTAACCCGTCATTGCGAGGGCGCTTTTGTTCTTGCCCGAAGCAATCTCCACGCGGTGTCGGGGATTGCTTCGTCGCCGTAAACGGCTCCTCGCAATGACGGTATATGTTTTTTTTTATTTCGCGAACGGCAATTGAATGAAGAACGTACTGCCGGGTAATTTCACTTCATCATGCCCAATACTTTCCACCCAGATCTTGCCCTGATGTGCTTTGACGATACCCGCCGCGATCGCCAGCCCCAAGCCGGGTCCACCGCCTTTGAATTTGGTGCGCCCGGAGGAATGTAATTCCACTTTGCCGATCTGGTACAACTTTTCGAAGATGATGATGTGATTCTCGGCGTCGATGCCGATACCGCTATCCTTCACGCGGATCTCGCAAACTTCGCCGCGCCCCGGCACATTGACCTTATGCGCGCTGACATTGATCGTACCGCCATCGGGCGTGAACTTGATGGCATTGACAATGACGTTATCGAGCACCTTCTTCATGAGTTCAGAATCAGCCAGCAGTGGCGGAGTCGAATTGATCTCAGGGTCAAGCTCCAGCGTGAGTTGACGCGCTTTCAAGTCGTCCACATAATCTTTTTGGATCAGGCGCAGGATCGGTCCCAGGGTCATGGCTTCGAGGTGCGGAGTCGTTACCTGGGTTTCGAGGCGTGCCACGTCCAACATGCTGTTGACGATCTGATGCAGGCGGTCGGTGCCTTGAATAACACCGTCCATCGCCTGCGCGAGCATGGGATTATCCTTGACCGGCGGCGCAGCTTTGATCATGCCCATATAGCCCTTAATGACCGTCAGCGGCGTGCGCAGCTCGTGCGCGGCAACCTGAATGAAATCGCTTTTGTTCTTATCCAATTTTTGCAGGGTATTATGCGCGGTGCTTAATTCATTCACGCGCTGTTCCACCATGCGCTCCATCATTTGATTGAAGCGGTTGAGGTCATCATACAGGCGGGCGTTCTCAAGTGAGATGGAGGCCTGCACGGCAAAAGTGCTGGCTAGCAATACATCATCCTGGTTGAACGTCGCGGGGTTTTTCCTGGTCAACGTCAACATACCAATGACCTTGTTCTTCGCATACAAAGGCACACCCAGCCACGAACGATCATGCGGATGCCAGTCAGGTTGTTCCCAACTCTGCATGTTCTCGGTATCGCCGATCACCATCGGCTCAGCCTGCTTGGCAATGGAATGATAAACGTTCACACCCTTCACACTGTAATTCAGACCATCCATCTGCACATCTTCGGCAAAGCCCTGATGTGCGCGCAAACGCGGAACGCCGTTCACATCCTCGATGAACAAGGCACACCGTTCATTCGCAACCACCTGGGATAACTGTGCCACGATCTGCTGTGGAACTTCTGCCACCGTGCCCAACGAAGAAAGCTGACGGGATGATCTTGCCAGCGCCTCCGCTGCGCGACGCCGGAACTGTTCGCTCGAATATAAGTTGGCATTCTCTGCGGCAGTTTTTTCTGCGAACTCCTTGGCGATCGCCAGTTCCACAGTGCGGTCACGCGCATCTGCCAAGAGGCGCTCCACTTCCTGCTGCACCTGTTCCTTTTGTTGCACAAGCATGGTACGCAATAACGCACTACTGACCAGGTTACGGATGCGCACATATACTTCCCAATCACGTGGACCCATCTCGACCCACATGAAACCGAAGCGGTTCTTTGCCAGGGTCAACGGCATAATGACCGCAGTATAACGATGGTCTTGCGGAGTTTTGCCGCGCGGCACCAATTGCCCGGTCCCCATATAAGCTTGTTTGCGGGGGATCTCGAAACGGGCGCCTTCATATTGGAACAGCAGACTATATCCTTCAGGGGCGGGCGCCGAAACAGACTGCGGTGACTTCACATCGCCATAGAACATGACGTACCAACGGTTAATGCCCATATCCGGGAAGTGTTCTGTGATCGCGCTGCCGATATCTTCCAAAGTCATGGCTGGCGCCATGGAGAAACTAAAACCTTGTAATACGCTTTCCTGTTGTTCGAGCACCAACCGGCGATATGCCTGTGAACGTTGTGAAAGCTCGCCTGCCAATAAACGTGTCTGCTGGAATAGATTCTCCGCCTTCAACATGGAGGTGTGGCTGGTAATACCGCCCAACGCATAACGCCGCATCATCGAGATCACGTTATGCCATACCGATGTCACCAGCTCGTACTTCTGCATGAGCTCGATCATGGCATTAATGGTCTTCAAAAACTCATCTTCAGATATTCTATCGTTCAACGCCATGAGAAAACCATCCCAGGCGCGCCCGAACGCATCCTTGAATTGGGGGAGCGCCGGGTCCTGCTCGGTGACGCCCGCCGAGTTCAGCAAAGCCCGCAATGCGGCTTCACGCTTGTTTTCCAATTTGCCGGTCTTGGCTACATCGCGCGGCAACACAGCCGCCTGGCGCACATTCTCAGGCAAACATCCGCAAGACCAGCGCACCAGCAATTGAGTTGGGGTAATGACCGTGGCTGGAACCGTTTCCCCATTAATTTTTTTGATCAAACTTTCAAGCGCATGTTTCCCGGCTGTATAAAATGATTGACGCACTGTCGTCAAAGGCACGCCGGTCGCCTGGGCTTCACGCAAATCATCGAAGCCGGTCACAGCTACATCATCCGGAACGCGGATACCGCGCTGCTGTAAGGCTTCCAGTGCACCGAAAGCCATACGATCATTTGCCGCCACAACCGCTTGAACGCGTAGTTTACGTTCATCCAACAGGGTATGGATCGCCTCCCTGCCGCTCTCTGCCGTGTAATCACCATCCACAACCAGGTCTTCGTCATAGCGCAAGTCGTGCGCTGCGAGTTCATCTTTATAGGCTTGAAAACGCTGCTCGGCATCCACCTGCCCGTGAATACCGCAAATAAACGCGATGCGCTTATATCCATGTTCTTCGACCAAATGCCGCACCACTGCGCGCATACCTTCGCTGTTATCCGGCACGAACATGGTCGCGCCTTGAAGTTCCACTGATTGAGTCACAATGGGCAGGTTACCAAAGGTATCAGAAAAGATCTTTAACTCCGCCGGGCTGGTGCCATAGGCGGTATCAGAGGTCAATAACAAACCATCGAACTGATCGGGTTTGGCAAGATCATATAAACCGAAGGAAGGATTGGGCTTATCCGTTGAAACCTGCGCCGTCAACCTCCCCCCGATGAAATGGATAAGATTTACATTGTTTGCTTCGGCGGCGGCTGTGATGCCTGAAATGAATTCAGCGCCCCACGCACGCCCAACCTGTGAAGCAAATACACCGATCGTTTTTCTGTTCGAAGCTGGCTGTGTTGGTAATGACATGCCTTGCGTCCTTCTCATGGGATATTGAGATTATATCCTTGATTCTTATATGACGGAAATCGCCTCACACTCAGCCGATCATTGCTTCTGTTACGAGAGTCCGATTCGCAGCTATTCGATATTCATGCTCGTACAGAGTTTGGTCCTCGCACGAGCGAACATTGCGTTATTCAAGATCCAACTTCATCTGCCACTGCGTTAATTCTTCCTGCTCAAAACCTGCGCGCTCGAAGAGCTTGCCAAACTCTTCGGGAAAGATCGCAGGGATGTGCCAGGTCTTGCCCGGATGATTGGCGATCACACTCTTGAGCATCTCCACACCCAACTGTTGACCGCGCGCCTGCGGCTCCACCAACAACGACCAGATCACCACATGCTCAACAGCAAGGTTGGATGTGACCACCAACGCCGGTCCATTGCGATAGGCACACGCAGGCGGATTCATATGAGCGATCGTCTCGCCTGCCAGTTGCCAGGGCAGATCTGCCAAACCATGTTGCGCGATCAAACTGCCAGCTTCACGCAGGTCGATCGCTGTCAAAGATGTCTTATTCTTTTCGATGGCATCTTTACGAATTAAACCGATCAGGCGCCGCACGCTTTGAAAGCCGCACTTCTGATAGAGCTTGACGGCATTTTCATTTTGTTCGATCACTTCCAGCACCATGGCGTGGTCATTGCGTTCACGCGCCTCATCAATGAGCTTGCGCATAAATCGGGACCCTGCGCCTTTACTGCGTTGACCCTGCACAATGCCCATCGCCGCCAGCCGACTCGTCCAGCCGCGGCGGGCGATGAGGGCAATACCGGCGGGTTGTTCATCCACTAGCAGCACACGGCTGGCAGCCAAATCCAGGCTGTCTTTGCGGATCATTGTCAGAAATTGGGAAAGGTTGAAGGCGACCGGGACAAGATAATTCTCAAAGCTGAGATTCAGCAATTGAGTGAGATCAGGCAGAGGGTAGTCTGAAGCGGGTTTTGTATCCAGCAGCATTTTCAGATTCTACCCTCATCAGCGTATAATCGGCAAATTCAAAGAGGACAATTTCATGACAGACTATAAGCGCATTGCTTTAAAGATCACAACGATTCTATTTCTCACCCAGAGCCTCGCTTCGGCGGGGTTCATTGCGGCGGCGGCGATCAACCCGATCCTCGGCGCGAAACTGGCTCACAGCCGTTCACTGGCTACTTTGCCGACGGCGATGTATTTATTAAGCGGCGCGCTTTCAGCTTCGGCGTGGGGCTATCTGATGGACCGCATTGGACGGCGGAATGGGATCACGGCAGGGTTGTTGATCGGCGTACTCGGCAATGGACTGGTGTTGTTTGCGATCCAATCGTCATCGTTTATTTTGGCGGTCGTGGGATTGATGATGATGGGCATTACGAATTCGGCAGTAATGCTGGGACGTTTCGCCGCGGCAGAGGTCAATCCGCCAGACCAACGCGGACGCGCGATCTCGGCGGTGGTGCTGGGGGGTGTGATCGGTACGATCCTGGCACGTTTGTCGGCGGTGCCGATGAGCGGCTTTGCCGTAAGCATTGGCATGGATGAATTGGCAGGGGCGTATCTCACAACGCTGGTGCTGTTTACGATCGCAGGTGTATTTGTATTTTTGGGTCTGCGCCCCGAACCACGCGAGGTGGGGGAAGAGATCGCGAAACTGTATCCCAATTTGATCCCGCATGGCGAGGCACGCCCCATTTCACAAATTTTGCGTGAACCGGCGGCGATCACGGCTGTGACTGCGATGATGTTGGGGCAGGTGGCGATGGTGGCGGTGATGGGGATCACCTCACTGCACATGGAAGATCATCATCACATGCGCAGTGATATTTATTCGGTCATTTCAGCGCATACGTTCGGGATGTATGCGCCTTCAATCATCTCAGGCTGGCTGTTGGATAAATGGGGACGCGGGCGGATGATCTTGATCGGCGCAGCCATTTTGTTTTTAGCGTGCATTACCGCGCCACTTTCGCCGGATGTTTTGCCGTTGGGCATCTCGCTCTTCTTGCTAGGCGTGGGTTGGAATTTTTGCTTTGTTGGGGGATCGACCATGCTTTCAGATCAACTCTCGCCGGTGGAACGTTCGCGCACCCAAGGGACAAACGATCTGTTGGTGGGGCTGGCTTCGGCGTTCATTAGTTTGAGCAGCGGTATTATCTTCAATGCCACGAGTTATACGGTGATGGCGCTGATCGCCGCCGCACTTGCGCTTGTGCCCCTTTTCATGTCGCTATCGTTTTTAAAGACCCCAGCCAAATCTACATAATGTGTAAAACAAAAATCCCGCGGAGTATTCCGCGGGATTTTTCAAATTATTTCCGGATCATCGTTAACAACATTTTGAATCTGTGCGTGGCGCGTACGGCATGCGGTTCATCAGCAGGCATGATGATGGCAGCACCCGCTTTGAGTTGATACGGCTTGCCTGAAATTTTTATTTCGGCTTCACCTTCCAGCACATGGAGCAGCGCATCAAAGGGTGCGGTGTGTTCGCTCAATTCCTGATCTTTATCAAAAGCAAAGAGCGTGACGTTGCCCGCATCCGCTTTGGTGATCTGGCGGCTGACGACGGACCCATCCTGATACGCGACCAAATCTGCCATGGTCAATACTTCTGATTTTGGGGCGGTTGACATGTTGCCTCCGTTTTCATAAAGGGCGGGGAAAACCCCGCCCTACTACTACATACATTTATTTTATTTCGATCTGATACGCGGCCGGGATCGTTGTGAAGCGGGTTGTGCCGGTGACGATCAACACCGCCTCTTCGCCTGACTTCAAGGAAAGCGGAATATCGGCTGTTTGATCTGCGCTCAATACAATGGGCGTCACAGTTGTAGTATCCCCTTTGACGATCAGGCTTAGGCGATATGTTTGGGGCAAAATGTTTTCAACACGTACGAACCCATTCGCAACCCAACCGCCATCGTCCGTTTCAAGGTCAGACTGGTAGTTAATAGCGCCAACGGCAATATCATCCAACAACAGACCCTGTCCATTGACCGCCGCATCGGTGACATATTCAAAACGGATCTGTACCTTCTGCCCGGCAAATTCCGAAAGATCAACACTTTCCTGAATCCAGCCGCTTGTTTGACCGTTATAACCCCAGCCATACGAATTGCCTGATGGGTTATCCGCTGTGCCAGATGGGGTGGTGAGGATCTGCCAGCTTTTTCCATCTGTGGAGGCTTCCAGGAAAACGTAATCGTAATCGGTCTCCAGATCATGCCACATGGAATAATCCAAAGACACTGGCGCACTTACACCGGTGAGATCAAATTCACGCGTGAGGGTCATATCTGATTCATCACCCTTGTTCGACCAAAATGCATATTTACCCGAATGTGCATCCACGGGCAACAGCCCGGCAATGGTGGAACCGCTGAAATGCAAGGTGTGATCGCCTGTGCAGTTGATCGTGTAATAGTCAATGCCATACTGGTTGACAGAACTATTCACAGCATCTGGGCAAGTTGCTATGCTTTCGGTTGCAGTGACGGTTGGGGCATCGGGGTAATTCCCATAATGATAACGACCGTCACCCACTGCTGGATCCATCAGAACCATGGTGGCTGCCCAATCCATGAACACATCGTCGGCTGTGGCCACCTTGCCGGTTTGCGGATCGGTGATATTGAGTGCCTGCAAGGTATCGTCAATGCTGGTAAGACCATTCTCTGAATTTTTCACCACTTCCTTGGTGGCATCTTCACCATAACGATCCAGGAAGTAGGCAAGGTATAGGAAGGCTTCCCCGTAATGAGGTCCATTCGAGCCGGGGTCAGGTGACCAGTCTGTGAGTCCCAGGTCAGGGTTGAGCACATAATATTGATCGAAATAGACCGGGTAGCCGTTTAATAATTCTGCGACCACCGAGAAACCTTCGTTCATCCAGGTCGATTCGTTGGCATCGGTATACCAATGGATCATGTGCTGGAATTCATGCGCCAAAACGCTGTAAGCTTCCTCTGAAGCAAGATCTACATTATCAGCGTTGAAAACGAACATCTCATGTCCGTTTGAATATTGCTTCACCAACGGATTATATTCATCGGGTGAAGAGTAATAGCCTGCATTCGAGGCGCCCGTGCCGCGGACGAAAAGAATGTAAATATGCGGATCATTGTCCACGCCGGGTGTCCATTCACTCCCGAAGAATTCGCGATTGGTAGGATACATTTGGTTTTCAAAGGTATCCCCAAGCGCTTTTACGTCGCCTTCAGCGTAACTGACACCATTCTCGATCCAAAAATACATGTGGGGTGTGGCATACCTGAGCGTGGCATCTGCCTGGAAATTTGTGGTGGTATCCACATTTGACACCCAGAAGGTTTCCTTATCGCCGAGTTTGTAGTTTTTTGCCTGCACCGTGGTTGCAGCATCGCAAATTGACTTTAAGCGACATGCCAGCTCATACGGGTCATTCGCCGGGACAATTGTGGTCAGCAGGGTTTGCAGCGTCTCAGGTGGGATCGATTCGATCGGAGGCCGAGTCAGCTCGATGGGCGGCAGAGGCGTGGCTGTGTTATCGAATACGGGCGGCAGGTCAAGTCCGGGTAAACTGCGCGATCCAAAATAAAAAAGTCCGCCTGCCGCAAGAATAAGCACACAGGCACAACATACTAAAACGGCAACGATCACACCGATGATCTTGGGGACGGCTGAAGCTGAATTGTTATTGGTTTCCATTATTAAATGATCTCCTTATGAATGTTGTGCATCATACCTTTGTTTCATAAATGTTTGGTTAGGAAAATGGTAGGAAACACTGCGGGGCGGCTCTCCCCATATCAAGCTCCGCAGTGTAGGTAACTCTGCTCAATCTTGTGAACGGATGGAATTACTTCTGTTGTCGAAACGATTCGTCAGCTGTCCACGCAATGGTTCAAGCACGCCCCAATGCGCCAGCATACCGATCGAGACGATGGTCATCATAAAGAAGAACACCAGGTCCTTCCATAAAAATCCCACTTTGACGCCAGAAGTATCGAACACATACCGGAACACAATCATCCCCAACTGGCTGAGGCTAATGAGCAACAGCGGCACAGAGAATGGGCGCAGGTCGTGATCTTCGACAATTAAATGGAGCCCGACCAGCGCACCCAGCCCGCCAGCCATCACCATCAAATATTTGATGAACTTGCCAATATCATCCGGTTGGGCATACATGCGTTTCAGGATCGCGAGATAGAGATAACACACCGCCAGCAGACACCCCCACGTACACCAATTGATCAACATCGGCAGGATCAAATTGCCATACACCCTGATCGCCACCAGGGCGGTGATCCAGCCCACCGCATACGCCAGCCCGATCACAATGATCTGCGCGATCACCACCACAACCGCAACTTTCGAATTGCCACCCAGCACATCGTAAACCATTTTAGCGCCAGATATTGCGGCAATTCCAAATGCCCCCATGCTTAAGATCAACATGGCAATACTGAGCAAACCCCGCTGTGAAACTTTATGCCCGTTATGCCCATTACGCGGCTGTGTGGGCGGGTGATTGTTGGACGAATGATTATTCATAAAGCCTCCTACCCCGATGATGACAAAAAATAATGGGTCACATGCAAGGGACATGATGATTATACCCATAAGACAGATTTTCATTCGACAAGGTTCCCGCTGCACGCACCAATTCAGCCTGCTTCTGTTCAAATGGTCGAATCCACGCTGACAGCTTAATGAATCAACCGGGCAGGTATTGCTACCTGCCCGGTCTCTGTCAAATCACACTCAGGAGGAGAGTTGATTACCTACTTGGGGAGTAACACTGCATCGATCACGTGGATCACGCCATTGGAGGCTTCGATGTCCGTGATGATCACCTGGACGGTGTCGTTCAAATAGACATTGCCATCCTTGACGGTGATCGTGACATCCTGACCCAACACGGTGGGGGCGCTGGTGAGACCAACCACGTCAGCCGCCAGCACCTTGCCGGAAACCACATGGTACAACAAGATGTTCTTGAGTTGTTCGAGATTCTCGGGCTTGAGCAAAGACTCAACGGTACCGGCGGGTAACTTGGCGAAAGCATCATCAGTCGGGGCGAAGACCGTGAAAGGACCTTCTCCGCTCAATGTCTCAACCAAACCAGCCGCCTGCAAAGCAGCCACGAGGGTGGTGAAGCGGCCATCTGCCACGGCGATGTCAACGATGGTCTGCTTGGCTTCTTCAGCCGGGGGCAGTAGCACTGTATCGATCACATGAATAACACCATTGGATGTTTCGATATCGGTAATGATCACTTTGGCGTCATTGACGTACACGTTGCCCATATCAACTTTGACGGCAACATCCTTGCCAAGCACGGTGGTGGCGCTGGTGAGTCCAACCACATCAGCCGCCATTACCTTGCCAGAAACGACGTGATAGAGCAGGATGTCGGTCAGTTTCTGCTTATTCTCAGGTTTGACGAGTTCTTCCACTGTACCAGCGGGAAGTTTGGCAAAAGCATCATCGGTGGGGGCGAAAACGGTAAACGGACCTTCACCCTTGAGCGTATCCACCAACTCGGCGGCTGTTACAGCAGCCACGAGCGTGGTGAAGCGGCCGTCAGCCACAGCGGTATCCACAATATCCTTGAGCACGGGCTCAGGCATGGCAGTTGGTTCCGGCATTTTGGTCGGTTCCGGCATCGCTGTCGGAGCGGGGGTCGGTGCGGGAGCGCACGCGGCAACCACAAAAGTCAAAACCAGTAGAACGGATAGAACAATATTCGAACGTTTCATTTTTATCTCCTTGTAAATCTAATGTTTGCTTGTCAGCTATATGCACATATTTTGTTCATATATTGTTTATATTGTAAGCCTTTTGCACAACAAGTCAATATACTAGAACATTCTCTAATAAATTACTTATTTTCATCTATACAAGTAAAATCTACGTA
>CAZMQE010000079.1:0-11194 GCA_964568115.1 uncultured Anaerolinea sp. | reverse complement strand
GTTTTTCTTTCCCTAATCTTGAAGCTTCCTTTACCAAACCTTTACAATAGAGTTGTATCCTTTGAGCGTAAGTCAGGCATAACCTGAAAAAATCTCACTCACAGGAGTATAAAAAATGAAAAAGACAATGTTGATCGTTGGTTTGGTAGTAGCGGCGCTGGTAGTGCTTGGCGTCGGTGTTGCTTTTGCGCAGGGTCCTGCCCCGTATGCCGGTAATGGTCCCATGATGCAAAACGGCGGAGGTTATTTACACACGTACATGGTCACTGCTTTCGCTGAGAAGCTTGGTTTGAAGGTTGAAGATATCAACGCCCGCCTCACCGCTGGCGAGAGCATGTATGATATTGCGCTTGCTGATGGCGTCAAAGCTGAGGACTTCTCTGCCTTGATGGTGGAAGTCCGCACGATTGCAATGAACGCCGCAGTGAAAGATGGTGTCATTACCCAGGAACAAGCCGATTGGATGAGCTCGCGCGGTTTCGGACGTGGCGGCATGATGGGCGGCAACGGAACTGGTGAATGCCCGATGCAAAATGGAACTGGCGCAGGTTATGGTCCCGGTATGATGGGACGCGGTAATGGTGGTAACGGTATGATGGGTCGTGGTTGGGGCTGGCAGAATCAACAGACCAATCCGTAATAAAGAAAAAAAACAGCGCAGGTTCCAAACCTGCGCTGTTTTTAGTTTAAATGAATGTGACGATTTCCTCGAGCGGCTTTTTTGTGATGACGGGAACCTGTGCGTCTTCCGCAGGGTAGCCTGTTATCAGTAAAAGGAACGGTTTCTCCTCTGACGGTCGATTCAAGATATTGTTCAAAAATCCCATTGGGCTGGGTGTATGAGTGAGCGAGACTAATCCGGCATGATGCAAGGCAGTGATCAGAAAGCCGGTCGCGATTCCCACTGATTCGTTGACGTAATAATTTTTCACCCGTCTGCCATCTGGCAGCGTGCTATGGGTTTTTCCGAAAATGGCGATGAGGTAAGGGGCGACATCGAGAAATTCCTTATGCTCATCCGTGCCGAGCGGAGCCAGGGCATCCAGCCACTCTTGCGGTGCGCGGCGATGATAAAACTCGTCCTCTTCCTTTTCTGCCTCTACGCGGATTTCATGTTTTACCTTCGGGTCGCCGACAACAACAAATTTCCAGGGTTGCAAATTTGCCCCATTGGGCGCCGTGCCTGCGGCAAGTAGACATTCTTCAATGATCTCGCGCGGGACGGGCTTATCAGAAAAGTGACGCACCGTCCGCCGCTTTTGCATTTCCTTGCGAAACGTAGAGGCGCGTTCTTGCATTTCGGCAATTGGATATTCGGTAAAGTTCAAAGGCTGTACATTTACAGTGGACATGTCGCTCCGTTATAGATCGTAAAAACTCATTGCGGCATTCGCTTTTTATACTTTCTCGTACGTATGATTGATTTCAGTAATGTCGCAATACAACATATTTGGGTCACAGCCTGCACATTCAAGCTGTAAGGTGGCGTGTTGGATGTTGTACTTATGGAACAGAATTTCATTGACCCCGCGTTGAATACTGGCGCCTGCGCTGACGGGGATATCCTCGGTCATCACGTGCGCGGACAGTACGCGCAGATTTTCGTTTATGCTCCACACGTGCAAGTCATGGACTCCACGTACACCATCCACGGTGAGTAGATCTGCCACCATGTCTTTCATGTCAATGTTTTCAGGTGTGCTTTCGAGCAGGATGTGAATGGTCTGCCGTAAAATCCCCCAGGCGTTCCAAAGAATGAGCGCACCGATCAAAACGCTGACCAGCGGATCGAGCCAATTCCATTGCGTGAAGTAGATGATGACACCTGCAATGACAGCTCCGATCGTGGATAGGACATCGCCCATCAGGTGAATGAACGTGCTGCGCAGGTTCAAGTCACGGTCGCTGCCTTTGTGGACGAGCCAGGCTGTAGCAGCATTGATGACAAAGGCTAAAGTGCCGACTCCGATCAGGATGGGTGCATCAATGACCGGCGGAGAAATGAAGCGCTGCCAGGCTTCGTAGAAGATCCCCAGCGCGATCAGGATCAAGGTCGTGGAATTGACCAATGCGACCAAAATCCCCACGCGATGATAGCCATAGGTCTTGCCAGCATGTGAAGGTTGTGAAGAGATTCGGATAGCATACCAACTTAACCCTAATGCGATCACGTCAGTGAAGTTATGGGCAGCATCCGTTAGCAGCGCCAGGCTGTTGGAGATGAATCCGGCGAATGCCTCGATGATCACGAATGCCAATGTTAGCGCCAACGAAAGCGCAAGACGTTTTGTAGTTTTGGTGGTAAGGTCGCCGTAGTGGGAGTGGGCGTGAGAGTGGTTTGACATTAATTTCCTTTTTGCCGCAAAAGGCGCGCCGAGTTGCCTAGAATGCCAAGGTCGGGAATGGATTGCAGAGCGGCAGCAAGCATGGGCGGGAGAAATCCGAAGGCAGCCAGTGTGAGCCCAATGATATTGTATGCGGCAGTGAAACCAAGATTGCCTTTGACCACACGCATCGTGCGTTTGGCGGTAGCGAGAACATGTGGAATTAAATTCCAATCCTCATGCATGAGCGTAATGTGTGCAGCTTCGATGGCAATCGCTGTTCCTGCCTTCATGGCGATGCCTATATTTGCCTGTGCCAGTGCGGGCGCGTCGTTGATGCCATCGCCGACCATCACAACGACATGTCCCTGTGATTGATATTCTTGCACGATGCGGATCTTATCTTCGGGGAGTAAACCTGCACGATATGAAATGCCTAATGCGTTACCAACCGAGGCTGCCACTTGTTCATTGTCGCCGGTAAGTAACTCTATCTTTTTGATGCCAAGCTGTTTTGCTGCTTGTAAGGCATCTGGAACTTCACTTCGTAAAGTATCTGATGCGGCGATCAAGCCTGCAAGTTCGCCATCTTTCGATACGAATAAAACGGTTTTGCCTTGTGCTTCCAAAATCCGAGCTTGTGATGGCGGCGTGAAAGTTTTCAAGAGGGATTGTTTTCCCACCGTGATGATTGCGCCGTTTATATTTGCGCGTACACCCATCCCTGCAAGCGATTCGAAGTCTGTCACATCATGGATCAGCAGATCACGTTCGTGCGCGGAACGACGCAAGGCATCAGCCAGGGGATGCTCGGAGTAATGGTCAGCAGATGCGGCGTAGGAGAGAAGCGTGTTCTCATCCATGCCATTGAGCGCGATCACATCAGTCACAATGGGTTTGCCAAGCGTGAGCGTGCCAGTCTTATCGATCAATAATACATCGGCGCGCGCAAGCATTTCTAAATATTTTCCGCCTTTGATGAGGACTCCGTGTTTGGCGTTCGCGCCGATCGTTGCGAGCATGGCGATGGGGGTCGCAAGCGCGATGGTGCAGGAGCATGCCACAAGCAAAACCGCCGCAGTTGCCAGCGGGTTTCGGCTAAATAAAAATGTAAGCGCGGCAATGCTCATTACCACGGGCAAATAATAGGTGCTGAATTTATCCGCAAACTGTTGCACATCGGCGCGATGGACCTCGGCTTCTTCCACCATTTTGATGACGCGCCCGAAAGTGGACTCTGCCCCCACAGCCTGGGTGCGGACCTTGAGCGTGCCCTGCTTAAGAATCGTTGCCGCGTTCACATGCGACCCGATGCCTGCTTCCATGGGCATTGACTCGCCTGTCACTGACGATTGATCCACTGCCCCTTGCCCCGAAATGACTTCGCCATCCACAGCGATCTTTTCGCCCGGGCGGACGACAACGATATCTCCAGTTCTTACATCTGCAATGGGCGTGTCTATTTCTTCACTGTTATGTTCCACGCGCGCAGTTTGCGGCGCCATGGCTGTTAGATCTTTGACGGCACGCCGTGCACCTTCAGTGGTTAATTTTTCAGTATAGCTGCCGATGTGCATAAAGAAGACCACGACCATGGCAGTTGTCCACTCGCCGACGAAGAGCGCGGCAAACGCGCCAATTGACATCAGGGTATGCGAGATGACCTGTCGCTTCAGTGTGGCGCGAATGACGTTGAAGAATATCGGCGAACCGCCGATGAGTACGAGGATGACACCAATGGGGAAGGGAATAATTCTGGTTAAGTTATCCAATAGCCCCAGCCATTCGCCTGCTACAACGAGCAGAATGATCGCGCCGAAGGCGAGCCCCAAGGCTGTAAACATGCGCCGCGAAAACTCGCCAAGCGCGGCGTTAGGCGTTTGGGTTTCGCCGTGTTGATCTGGCACGGAGTAGCCTGCGTCTTTGACCGCTGCGCGGATATCCGTCAATTTCACAAGGGCTGGGTTGAGTTGGATGATGGCTTTTTCAGAGGAGAGAAATACATCTACTTTGTGCACGCCGCTTAATCCTGAAATGGCATGCTGAACATGTTGCGTGCATTCGGTGCAGTCCATGCCTGCAATGGGGATTTCGATAGTTTGGGTTTGATTCATATTGGTGTGCCTAAAATCTATCCATGTTGGACATGTTCAAGCCCGAGCGAAAACAACCGGGTAACATGGTCATCATCAAGTGAGTAAAACACCTGACGCCCTGCTTTCCTGGCGCGGACCAGATGCATTTGCCGCAGCCCGCGCAGTTGATGTGACACAGCCGATTCGGTCATCTTGAGGTCTTGTGCCAGCGCGCTGACACTCATCTCGCCTTCAATAAGCAGGGCGATAATGCGTATACGGCTGGCGTCGCTGAGGGCGCTGAAAAGTTCAGCAAGTTGAATGGCTTTGAGTTCGGTTAGTTTCATGATGTATGAATAGTTGAGCAAGTATTCATATGTTACATTGACAGACTTTGTCTGTCAAGCCGCATTATGTCATGAGTTTTCTGTGATTACTGATCTACAACTTGCAGTTGTCCAACCATGCCTGCTTCAACATGTCCAGCCATGCCGCATACGATCTGATAGATGCCTGGTTGATCTGGTGCGGTGAAAGTAAAGGTCTTTGACTCGCCCGGTTGGACTTCAATCTTCCAATAAATGTTTGGTTGGTCTTCTTCGTTGAAATGCTCTCCCACCTCTGTATCATATTTCATAATGATGAAGTCATGCGTCACCGCACCATTATGAGTCGCTTGAAGTGTGATTTGCCCACCAGCCGGGACGGTATATTGATTTGGCGTGAACGCAAAATCGGTCATATCAACCGCAATGTTGGCGGAAGTTGTATTTTGAGTACAGGCACTCAAAATAAGGGTTGTTACAAAAAGTATATATAAGAGTTTCTTTTTCATGAGCGTTCCTATTGCGAAAGCGATTACTTGATAAAAATACCAGTAACCCAAAGTAACAGCATGCCAGTCAAAACACCGCTAAAAACAGTCAGATACCTTGCTTCGCGCGTTGTGTCTTTTTGGATCATCTTGCCAATTTCAACAGCGACTTGAAAGATCGCGCCGGTGCCAACCGCTAAAAATAAAACAGCCAAAAATGGCGATGGTGTATATCCGCCGATCCATGCGCCAAGGATGGCAGGACCACCACCAATGAGTCCTAGCAAGGCGAGTTGACCAATCGTCGGGCGATCACGTAATATCGGTGCGATGATGCCGAGTCCCTCGGTGATGTTCTGGATGATGAAGCCAACCACAAGAAAAGTTCCGAGCGCGATCTCACCCACGTTATACGCTGCGCCGATGGCAAGACCTTCACCCAAGTTGTGAATTCCGATACCCAGCGCAATTTTCCACGCAATGGAAAGACGGTGTGATTCTTCAGAGCGGTCTGATGGCTGCGATCTCCCAATCATATCCAGCAATAAGTATGTAGCGACTGCACCGATGCCGATGAGACCGATTCCTTGATAAGTGGCGGGGAGTTCTGCTGCTTGTTCAAGCGCCTCGTTGAGCGTATCAAGACCAAGATAAATAAGTAAACCAGCAGTCACTGCCATGAGGAAAGTCATCCAACTCTTGCCGAGCATGCGCAGTGCGGGGAGCCAGAAGATCCCAAGAAAGATGGGAATAACGCCGACGTACAACCCGATGAGTGTAAAACTCCAGAATGTTTTCGCCTCCGGTTGCGGTGTGATGAAGGCAACCGGGATTTCCACATCGAACGGGATTGCGTTGCTGGTAAAGACGCGCACAGCATAAGCTTCACCTTCCGTCCAGGCATACTCAACAGTGATGGTTGCCCGGCCGAGGCGTGGGATATTTGCCGAGGGTGTCACTTCAAATGGCATGACAGCATCGTTGATGATCATGGAGGCAACGGTCACTGTGTCGGGTCCCGTGTTTTGAACAGATAGCTCAATATGTCCGCGCTTAAGATCATAGCGCTCGATCGTCAGGTTTTCGATGGGGGCGGGGGATCTGAGGTCAAGCCCTCCGCCGGTTCTGAGGAACAGGAAAATGACTCCGGCGAGGAGAATGATCGGGAGCAGTAGCAAAATGAGGATCCGGAAAGAGAAACGGCTCTTTGTCGCAGGGGAGGTTTGATGCGTCATAATTGATCTTCTCTTTCGCTTAGGCCAGGACTTCGAACATGCCGTTCCAGCCGAGTTCAGCAAACTCGGTAACGTGCGCATGGAACATATACATGCCCGGATATTTGTAAGTGAATTCGAGTATGCCGCGCTGTGCCTGGCCCTGAATGATGGTGTCAGTAAATTCAGCGGGTGTGAGGCTTGTGCCGGTGGGATAGTAGTGGAAAAAATTAGCGTGTAGATGGAATGAGTTGATCAGATCAAACTCAAGAATATTTACAAGATACACCCGAACAGTTTCGCCAACTTTGATTTGGATGGGATGGTTTTGATAATAGAACGGAATGCCATTAACGGCGTAAAAATCATTGGCGTTATCGAAGTCGATATCGATACCGTGCATGACCATGACCATCTCTTTATCCACAGGCGGGCGACCACCTTTGGGATCAACGATGAACGTGCCGTAGAGGCCTTTTGCAATGTGACGTGCAAGCGGGAATACATGGCAATGATAGAGATGCAGACCAAATGGCTCAGCATCGAATTCATAAACAAATTCTTCTCCAGGTTGTACCATGCCGCCCGGACCTGTGCCGGGGACACCATCCATACCGGAAGGATGGAATCCGTGGAAGTGCATCGAGTGGGGATGGTTGCTGCCATTTTTTAAAGTGATGCGAATATGATCGCCTTCGGTGGCGCGGAAAGTAGGACCTGGAATGCGCCCGTTATAGGTCCACGCGGGAAACTCGATGCCGGGAACCACTTCGATATTTTTGTTGATGACAACAATTTCATATTCATGTAAAGTCTGACCATTTGGAAGCGTGGAGACTTCTCCATAATCAAAATCATACAGGACTTCGCCGGGATTGAAGCCGTTCTTTTCGTGATCCACGTCACCCGCGCCTGGCAAGCCCTCTCCGTGATCCATTTGCAGAGGCGGTTGAAGCGCATGATTCTTGCGCATGGATTCGTTGCCTGCGCTGGCTTGCGTCAATACCGTTGTTGCGCCCATGGCGGTTACAAGCCCGGCGCCGCCGAGTTTGAGGAAGTCTCTTCGTGAAAGATTACTTTTCATGCTATACCTCTAAAAGTTAATGATTTTAGGAATTTACGCCCAGCCCAGCAATCTTGCGATACTGGCGGTGGCAAAGGTGACCAGAAATGCAGTTCCTAATGTGATGACTACGCTAACCGTTGCCCATTTGACGCTCTTCGTTTCCTTGTAGATCGTCATGATCGTGGTGGCGCATGGGTTATGCAACAATGCAAACAACATCAAGTTGACCGCGGTAAGCATTGTCCAGCCGTTGCCGTTGACGAGCAGATCGAAAATTCCGGCGCTGGTTCCAGGTCCGTTGACCATCATGCCTGCGCCCATATAGACCATCATCATGGTGGGGACGACAATTTCATTGGCGGGAATGGCGATGATGTAGGCAAGTAAGATCACGCCATCGAGCCCAAGCAATAACCCGAATGGATTGAGCCAATCGGAAATTGTGCGGGCGAGATTGGAATCGCCGGTGTGAATGTTTGCCAAAATCCAGATGATCGCACCTGCGGGGGCAGCGGTTTGCATCGCGCGCCATAGCACGAAGATGGTGCGGTCGATGATGGATGTGTACAGGATGCGCGAGAGATTAGGTCTGCGATAGGGAGGCAGTTCCAGCGTGAATGCCGAGGCTTCACCTTTCAAGACGGTCTTGGAAAGGATCCACGACATGAGGAAGGTAAATCCGACGCCGATCAAGACCACGCCGACAACTGTCCCGGCGGCGATGAAGGAGGTCAAGGCTGGGGGGAAGGCAGCGGCTACGAAAACAGTAGCCAGCATAATTAAAGTTGGGAAGCGTCCGTTGCAGGGGACAAAGTTGTTCGTGAGGATGGCGATCAGGCGTTCGCGCGGCGAGTCGATGATACGAGTCGCGATCACACCCGCGGCATTACAGCCGAAGCCCATTGCCATGGTCAACGATTGTTTGCCGTGTGCGCCGGTTTTCTTGAACATCCAATCGAGGTTGAATGCCACACGCGGCAGATAACCGAGGTCTTCCATGAATGTGAAAGCCGGGAAGAAGATCGCCATAGGCGGAAGCATGACGCTGATTACCCACGCAAGCCCGAGATAGACACCGTCCCAGACAAAACCGGTGATCCACCAGGGCATGCCAATTTGATTGAAGAGCGCGCGCCCCCAATCGCCGATACCGAAGAGGACAGTTGCGATCCACGCGGATGCCACGTTGGCGCCGGAGACGGTGAGCCAAATAATGATGGTCAACAGGATCAGCATGATCGGTAAGCCCACGATGGGCGAAGTGACCAGCCGGTCTATTTTTTGATCGAAGTCGTATTTTTTTGTCAGCGCAGTTTTTACCGCGCGCTTGGCGATCGTTTCGGCTTCGCTATATAGTGACTTGACGATCTCATCCCGGAAGCCGGTGGATAATGTGCCGCGCAGGGATTCGGCTTTGGTTAGAATATCATTTGGGTTTAAAGTTTGTTCTGTCATAATTACCTCTATTGTCTTCCTTCCACAGACATCTTCTTGCTGAATTGCACATCCACCTGTGATTGTCGTTGGACAAGTTGAGCGAGATCACCAGAAACCAATGCCTGCTGCACTTTCGCATCCCCATCCAATAAGCGGATGGCAAGCCAACGGGCGTTTGGAATACCGGGTGCCATCTTTTCGATCATGGGGACAAGTTCGCTGACTGCCCGTTGAAATTCAGGTGTGCCGCCCACGCGCAAAGGCTTGGTGACGATATCGCCGTTGATGAGATCTGAGATCGTGGCGAGCAGTGTGTGGATCCCTTCGCCGGTGCGGGCTGTGATCGGCACAGCCGGGATGCCCAGGTCACGGCTCAATGAGCGCGCGTCCACTTCGAGACCTTTGCGCTTGGCTTCGTCCATCAAGTTAATAGCAACCACGACACGGTCGGTGATTTCCATCACTTGCATCACAAGATTTAAATTGCGTTCGAGCGCAGTAGCATCCGTGACAACAACGGTGCAATCCGGTTGACCGAACAAAATAAAATCGCGCGCCACTTCTTCATCTTGTGAAGCAGAAAGCAGCGAGTATGTTCCGGGCAGGTCCACAAGTTTGTAGCGTACGCCGTTGAATTGGTAGCCGCCTTCGGCACGCGTGACGGTTTTTCCGGGCCAGTTGCCGGTATGTTGTTTGAGCCCGGTCAGGGCGTTGAAGACGGTGGATTTGCCGGTGTTTGGGTTGCCCGCCAATGCCACCACGCGGTCGAAGTTGCCGACCTTGAAGCCCATTTGTTCGAGGTTATAAAACGCGGGGCAGGTTTCACAGTTTTCAGTTGGTAAGGTTGTTTTTTTGTCTGTCATGTTTTCTCTTTTCTAGAGTTCGACAACGCTATCGGCGATGCCAAAGTCAGGAGACTTCGGACTCCGTAAAATTCGTTAGATCGGTTTGACCCAAATCTGCGCCGCTTGATCTTTACGCAACGCAATTAATGTTCCGCGCACACGATACGCGCGTGGGTCGCCAAAAAAATTTCCAAGTTCGGGGTAGATCAATGTTCCAGGAGTCAGCCCCAGGTCCAGAAAGCGGCGGCGTGTAAATCCCTGCACGGCGTCATCCAGCGAAATAATTTCGCCGCGCTGGTCTTGCGTCAGCGCTGCCAGCGGCACGGCATTCGCTTTCGCAATTTCGCTTTCAGGCAACGGCGCTACACTTACATTCGCCGCAACGGTCGGAGCCAGCCGATATTCCGTCTCGCCATCGCTCAGCAAAATGCGTTGCGGTGTTCTTTCCAAAATGCGGACGACCTGTCCCAGGCGGAGTCCAGCCGCAAGGATTTGATCGTACGCGATCGCTGGTTCATCTTCGATGTGCACGATTCGTGCCGGACCTTCAGCCTGCCACGCCGTAAGCGGCTGACTCTCCACTGCTGGCATTTTCCCCTCACGCGATGGGATGGGATCGCCATGTGGATCAAGTGTGGGATGCCCAAGCGCCGCATCGAGTTCATTGAGTTGTGCTTCGGTAAATGAATGCTCACGCTTTTGCGCCTCATCGTGGATCTTGCTCAGCGGCATGCGGGCTTCATCTACCAGATAACGTTCCCACAACCGGTGCGCGCGGACAATATGAATCGCCCAACGTGTGCCTTGTGTGGTGAGGTGCAGTTGTGCGCCATGCGTCTCAAGCAAGCCCTGTGACTCCATGTCAGCGATGAGGCGAGTCACTTGCACACGCGGCAGGTCCAAAGTCCCGGCAATGGATTCGGGCGAAGCATGGCGTCCTTGTTGTTCACGGTCAAGCAAATGCTTGAGCGCGTCCTCCACCCGTTCGCGTTGCTGTGTCTCGCGATAATTTCGATACAACGCCAGCAAGCCGATGCGAGGGAGGAATGTAATGGTCAGTAAAAATAAAGCTGCTATTGCGTAGTACATAGTTTGATTCCTTGTCTTCGTGTTTCCTTATCTACCTGTCTGCTTGTTTACCAACTTCGGCAAAAATCTGCCCGTCCGCTGCATGTACTCACGATATTCGTCGCCAAACTTTTCAATGAGATTGGCTTCCTCTTTTGGCGTGCGGATCGCCATGAGGATGAAAGTAAAAATGCCCAATGCGGCGATGAACCAGCTATCAGCCATCATGCCGAATGAAACGAACAGAGACGACCCAACTGTGTACAACGGGTGCCGAATGTAACGATAGATCCCGTGGGTGACGAGTTTGTGTTCCTTGCGGGTGGCGCTGACGGGGGTGATGCCTGTGCC
>CAZMQE010000078.1:0-11381 GCA_964568115.1 uncultured Anaerolinea sp. | reverse complement strand
CCCACCTTGCGGAGCAGGTTATCGAACAGTGTGGCTTCCCGCAACGCGCCCGTGAACAACTCCTCGGCGATATGCGGCTCCCCGCGCAGCCTCCGCCACACAGATTCAGTCCACAACGCAAATTTACTCTTCGGTCGAAACACGGGACGCACCTCATCAAGTTCACTCGGCTCATCCAGATACACGCCGCAATTAGGACACTTCACCAGATCGTGATAAATATACGCGCCGCAATTGCCGCATTCAACTTCATCATCCTTGGGTGGGGGCGTGATACTGGTAGGCATAACAATCATTCTATCAAGAAAGATCTTATTTTTTTGTATAATCATTATCAGGAAGTATCTAAAACCCAAAACATCACCCGTCATTGCGAGCCCGATAGGGCGAAGCAATCTCCTACACAGGGAAGGGGATTGCTTTGTCGGACTACGCCCTCGCCGTAGGAGGCTCGTCGCAATGACGGATAATTTATGTTTTCAATGTTAGGTACTCTCCACTATCACTTTGATGTTTTCTTTAAAGATACGCCCCTTTCAGCTCTTGTGAAATGGATGGTAAATGAAGAGAAATATTATTCTTGCACTCACGATCATAATATTGGTTGGCTGTACCGGTTATCCGCCGTCATCTACCCCTAAAATTACAGCGCCTCCGCAACTCACGCAGGCAGACCCCATGGAAACTACATCTGCCTGGGGTATTTATGACCCAGACCCAAATCATCTTTGGAACCGCGTCTTCCGCCAGTTTTATCGACGCACCACTTTGAACGGAGCAGAATACGGCGCCGAGGAGTTAGATCCACTTTTGTGGTTTGACACAACATACTTATTGAACGGGGCTTCACATCAACAGACACTTGAAGTGTTGGATGAATTCCTGCTGACCCATGCAGAAAATCTAATTCGTGACCCTCTCAAGCGTGCCATGTTCCAGCGCGATATGTGGGCGGTCTTTGATTGGCTGGCTTCACAGTCTGACCCCTATCCATCTCAACGGCGAGCGCTGGAGGCACGTCTTGCTCAAATCATCAGCAGCGTTGCGCTTTCAAAAGAGGCTATCATATCCCTGCCAGATAATTACGCCTCGGCAATTGCATCAAAAAACTTTCCCGCCAATGTTCCGGCGGATAATCCCGAAACTGCCTTTCTGCCCGCTGACATCTTCCAATCAGACAGTGCCTGGGTTCCCATGGGACGCGCAGGCGGACCCATCGCCATGACGCACACCGAAGCATTTCCATTCTTCGGACGTTCAGTTTTTCTGGTTTACGTTCATTCACCCAATGGTAGAACGGCAACATTGGATTTTATTGAGTCGCTCAAGACGGAAACAAACCCTGTTTTAGCGCTTGGCTCAGATGTAGCCCTGGTGCGGCGGATGCTCCTGATCGATGATCAAGGGGATCTGATACTTTCACCGTTGGTGGAAACGCTTCAAATCCGTCACTTTAGCCCTATGCAAAACTTTCACGAATTTGAGTTGAAGCGGGCACGGCTTTTTGATGGATCAGTAAGCAGTCTTGATTTGAAGACCAACTTATTCCTGTTGTTTATGAGCCATGGGGATGTATTCGAAAGCGCTCACGGAC
This sequence comes from uncultured Anaerolinea sp., assembly GCA_964568115.1. Lineage (GTDB taxonomy): Bacteria > Chloroflexota > Anaerolineae > Anaerolineales > Villigracilaceae > Defluviilinea. Next base: position 9,787 of record CAZMQE010000078.1, on the reverse strand, counting down.
CAGAACTACAAGCAACGGTTCCGGAAATATGTAAAGCCTGTCACTTTCCCAATTCTGGAAATATCCAAAGCATTATTAGTTACTCCAGGCATCCTTTTGCACTACCTGATAACAGCAAACCGATATTATTTGCTACCACGTTGGCAGATGAAGCGCAGACGGTGATCGAATGGAAAATGAATCATAAGACATGGAAGTCCCTGAAAGCCTTGTGGGATCAAGCCAGTCCATAGACCCGGCACTAAACCCGTTTCACAAAGATCTTCAAGTCGTCACCGACTGAATAAAAATCCTTAATGGAAGCCTCATTTACATAACCCGTTCTAACATAAAACTCCCGCGTCGACGCATACTCTGCTGTCCCCGATGTCTCGGCAATAATGATCCGCCCGCCTTCTGCGCGTACCGCGTCTTCACAGGCTGTCAACAACTTGCGGCCAACACTCTTGCGGCGGGCATGGGGGTCAACGGCGATCCAGTAGAGATCATAGACGCCATCCGTCAGATCGCGATACCCATAAATGGCATAGCCAAGAACTTGTCCCTCTTCACGATACACAATGAAGTGATAGCCACTGCCTTCTGTCCCCAAAGTTAGATATTCATTGAACATGGCAGGGACACTGTCAACTTCTTCCTGGTTGAATACACCTGCCCGGGCTGTAATGTCGTGGATCTGTGAAGCGTCTTTTTCTGTGGCTGTGAAGATCATACATTCTGTCCTATGAGTGCAAAGATGTGGTGCCTTATTGTCCCGAAAATCCTGGTTTTCGGCAAGCCCTTGTAAATGGTTGCCTTTTTCTAAGCTTGCGTTCCCGCTGAATGATCGCGGCTCTGTTTTTCATGATACATATTCGCATCTGCTTCTTTGAGATTTTTTGCCAAAGGTGATGGGCGCTCGGCGGTGCTCACACCCAGTGAAAGCCCCAACGGAGTTTCAGGGAATAGAGTTTGCTGTTCCTGAAGGATCTGCCGTACCCGCTCCATTAATACGTTTACCACGTCACTATTCGTGGCTGGCAGAAGTACGGCAAACTCATCCCCGCCGATCCGCGCGACGATATCGTCAACCCGAAAAGCGGTAGTCAGGACTTGAGCAGCGCGTTTCAGCACTTCGTCTCCAGCAGCATGTCCAGCGTGGTCGTTGATCTGTTTCAAATGATCGACATCAGCCACCAGTATGCTGATGGGGAAACTCCGGCCTTGTTCAAGCCGCGCCAGTTCATCCTCAAAAAAACCGCGATTAAACAACCCGGTCAATGCATCATGGGTGCTTAGGTATCTTAATTCCAATTCAGCCTGTTTGCGTTCGGTAATATCGCGGATGGTGGAAAGCATGGCGGTACGCCGTCCCGCTGTGGTCAGAAATGAGATGTGTGACTCAACGAAGCGTTCCGTGCCATTGGCGTGCCGCACCACCGTTTCAAAGATTGGCGGAATTTTTTTACTTTGAAAAACAGACTTATATTGCTCGAGCGCCTGTTCCTGCTCAGCCTGTGGAAAGATGATCTCGAAACTTTTTCCGATCACCTGCCCGGCGGTATAGCCATACATCCGAAAATAGGATGGGTTGGCGGCGAGTACGATCCCATTTTCGTCAGAGAGACACATGGCATCGGAAGTCACTTCCCAAACCTGCCGCAAGCGTTCTTCGTTCTCCTGTAGTTTTTCCTCCACTTCATTAACCGTCAGCCTACGTAGGGCTATTTCGCGGCGCAGCAAGCCAAAGATCAACAACGCACTGACCACCACAAAAGCCCAGCCTTTATAGGTCTGTAGTTGGGTCAACGTGTCTATATCTGTGACCACCGCAGCCAGCAAGTGGTCAGAAAGCGTGATCCACAAGCCCCCAAAGACGGCATACCACAGCGCGATACGCAAGTCAGATTGAAGCCTCGGAATTTTCATGAATGCTTGGATATAACGATAATCATGGTGTATCTATTTTGATCGGGATTTATACATAGTATAGCATCTCTTATTGAGACTGGTTTCCATGATCTGGTTTTCCAACTCCCCGAAATAGCTTCAACCAAAAGCGGAGACTGAGATGGTCTCCGCTAATTACTTTACAAGTCGTGAAGTTTTGCGTGTACGCGCCGCAATTGCCGCATTCGACCTCATCATCTTTGGGTGGGGGAGTGAGATTGGTAGGCATTAGATCCGTTTTACAAATATCTTCAAATCATCACCGACTGAATAAAAATCTTGGATAGTCGCCTCAGCGCACCATACTTGAGATATTCATCGAACATCGCCGGGACAGAGTCAATTTCGTCTTGGTTGAACACGCCCGCCCGTGCTGTGATGTCTTTGATTTGCGAAGCGTCCGCTGCTGTGGCTGTGAAGATCATGAATTCTGTCCTGTGCTTGAAGATTTGTAGCGGGCATATTCTCCCCGTATTTCTTGTTTTCGGCAAGGCTTCATCCATATCTCATTACAGTGACAGTCACTTTGCTGTCTGCATTTCACTTCGAGCGTGCTCTGCAGAAGTGACTGTCACCTTTTTGCCACATTTGACCTCATCTCAACCATTACTTATTCTGTTGTAATAAGTCTTCAATGGTTTTTGCTAAACTTTTCAAGCTGACTGGCTTGCTCATATATTCATTGGCGCCTGCTTCAAGACAACGCTCCCGGTCACCAGGCATCGCCAGAGCAGTCAACGCAATGATCGGTGTCCTGGCGAAGCGCGAGTTTGCCCGTAGCAGGCGCATGGTCTCAAGACCGTCCATGCCTGGCATTTGAATATCCATGAGGATGATATTTGGATCTACTTGATTTGCAAGCTGGATTGCCTCTAACCCGTCATGGGCAACTACAACTTTATATCCATGAAGTTCCAGATAATCGCCTACCGTTAATATGTTGGCCATATTGTCTTCGGCTAATAAGACAACATGATGCCCGGTCAATTCTTCTACCGAAGTGGTGGTTACAGTGGTTAGCTTGCTCGTTGAAGGTTTATGTTCTGTTACAAAAGTGGTCTGCTGGATGATGATATTCCTTCCCCACGGCAGGTTGATCGTGAAGCGACTTCCCTTGCCAACTTCGCTCTCCACCTCCACGCTGCCACCATGCAGGTCAGTTAACCTTTGCACCAAGACCAATCCGAGCCCGGTGCCCTCCTGTTGACGGTTCAGTCCACTATCAATCTGAACAAAGGGTTGGAATAGCTGCTGTAAATGTCCAGGGGCAATTCCTATGCCAGTATCGATCACCGCAAATTGAATCCGGTCTTTTTCCAAATCAGCGATAACCTGTAACACCACTTGACCTTTTTCAGGTGTAAATTTGACGGCATTGGTTAGCAGATTGACCAGGATCTGTTTAAGCCGCCTTGGGTCTGCATATATTTTAGCGACAGACTTATCCTGAGTATATGTTACGTTGATGGATTTCTTTGATGCCTGTGATTTTACAAAAGAAAGACTTGACCGGCAAATTTCTTCGACTGAAACAGCTTCAGGAAAATAATCAAACTTTCCCGCTTCGATCTTGGAGATGTCTAAAATATCATTGATCATGTCAAGCAGGTGTTGCCCGCTGGATGCCATGGTTTGAATGTACTTCTGCTGGTGCTCGCTGAGCGGATCGCGGTATTGCTCCAAAAGAGATTCCGACATCCCGAGAATGCTGTTAAGGGGTGTCCGCAGCTCATGGCTCATATTCGCCAAGAATTCACTTTTTGTTCTATTGGCATGTTCCAATTCTATATTGGTTTGGTTGAGTTCTGCAGTACGCTGCGCCACACGTTGTTCAAGTTGAGCATTAGCTCGTTGCAGACCTTCAAATAATTGGGCATTATCAATTGCGATGGCAGCCTGTCCGGCGAGTGTTTCCAAAAATTCCAACCATTCATGATTCGGATTCAAAGGAGAGCGGTGATAAACTTCCAGCACGCCTTTGACCTCGCCTTTGACGATCAGCGGCGTGCCATAGTAATCAACTAAGTTTTCATTTGCCAATTGCAGGGCCTGGGCAAGCTCGCCACGAATGCTCATCAAATCCTGAATATGAATGGTACGGCATTCCTGCACGGCCCGCCCTGCATATCCTTCATGCAATTTCAGTCGCGTGTGATGGAGAGCATTGGAGTGGAAGCCCATACCATTCGCATATTCCATGGTTTGCATATGCGGGTCAATCATGAGAAGCGCTGCCGCATCCACCTTGAGAAGCGAGATGGCCTTTTGAAGCACAACATCAAAGACAATTTGTTTGTCAAAACTGGAACTAATGGCAATATCTATATCGCGCAAGCCATTCAGACGTTTCAATTGGCGTTGGATTTGTTCTTCCGCTTGCTTGCGCTCTGTGATATCAACCATCGCAGAAAGAGCATATCTTTCTCCTCGCAGTTCGATGATTTCGGCAAAGACAATAGCCTTTCCTTTTTTTCCGGCTTTTGTATTGAATGAAAATTCGTACTCATCGATTCTGCCCTGATTGAGCAGGGTTTTGAGGGCTTGTTGGCGCTCGTCTGCATCTGCCCAATAATCGATTGTAACGCTCGGTTTCCCAATAAGTTCCTCTCTGGTATATCCAAGCAGTGCTATGGTTGCTTCGTTTACATCAACGATCATCTTATCTGAAATTCTGGATAGTGTAGTTGCTACCGGGCTCAGGTCGAATATCTTTTGGAACAATTTCTGCGCTTCGCTGCGTTCATCCTCCGCCCGCCTGCGCTCGGTGATATCGCGAATGATCATGCTGGTGCGGGTATTTCCCTGCCCGTCCTGGAATAATCCGCTGGATAGCTCAACGGGGAATGGTGAACCATCGCTTCTGAACATCGTCAATTCGCCAAAGAATTTTCCTGTTCGTGCCCGTTCTTCAAGCAACGCTTCCAATCTTGGGTCTGTTGTATCAACCAAGTCATTGCGGCTCAATCTACAGATTTCAGCCTCTGTTCTTCCAAGCATTTTGCAGGCAGCCGGGTTTGCAGCCTGGATGCTCCCATCCGGCAATGTCAGTAAGATCGCATCCATGCTGTTTTGGAAGAAAGCTCGATATTTCTCCTCGCTCTCGCGCAAGGCTTCTTCCATTTGTCTGCGCTCGGTGATATCTACCGTTACGATCACCAACTTCCAATCAGGGAAGTCCACAGGCACAGCCGAGACATTTGTCCAAATGACTTCCCCATTTTCCTTTTCCACACCAGTTTCAACGTCATAAACTGCCTGCCCGCTCTTCTGTGCCTGTGCGCTGGCAAAGCCACCAGGGGACATAGGCGTTCCATCAAGCGCAAGATATCTTCTCTGGCGATAATCACCTCGAGCAAATCCTTCTTCAGAAATTTGCAAGATCTTACGCAGGGCTGGGTTGTCGAACACTATCTCACGATCAGCGTTCAGGATGGAAACACCCACAGGGAGAATTTCCAACAATCTTTTGAGCTTTTGCTCTCGTTCTTGCAAGGCTGTTGCTGCTTGTTTACGTTCGGTCTCAGCTTCCATCGTTTCAAGGGCAAAGGAAATATCCAGCGCCATTTCCTCGAGCAGGCGAACTTCTTCTTCTGTCTGAAACAGGTCTGTTTCCGAAGATACTACGCTTAAGACACCGATAGACTTGCCTCGCAAGCGGAATGGAATTGCAGCGGATGAATGCCCTGTGTATTCTTGAATTCGATCGTACAGATTTTTCAAATTCCTGTCAGCTTTGGCGTCCTCATTGGTCATCACCCTTGAAGTGTGGATGGCTGTGGCGATAACCCCATTCTTCCATTCCCCCTCGTGGATGTTGACAACAGGCAGGGACCACTGGTTTATATCCAGCCCATCCGCCGCAACAGGTCTGACATCGCTGCTGGCTTCATCCAGAAGACCGATCCAGGCCAGGGTAAATTTTCCGAATTGTATGGCAATGTTACAAATGGATCGAAACAGTTCATCCCGGTTCTTGACGCGCACAATGGTCTGATTCACCTGACTCAAAGTTGCGTACAGGCGTTGCATCTGGACGATCCGCATTTCCGCCCGCTTGCGTTCGGTGATGTCTTGCGCGGTGGTGAGTAGATATTTCTCCCCGGCGATGTCAACAAAATCTGTGTTGATCAGGAAGGTGCGTACCTCACCTGCCTTCGTTCGCAATTCGGCTTCCAGGTCGCGTCCTAAACCTTCGTTGCGTGTCTTGACAGCCGCCCGTTTCCGCGACTCAGGGTCAGGGTACATGCCCAGTTCGAGCGAAGTCCTACCGATCGCCTCCTGACTGGTATAACCGAACAGACGCTCAAATTTTTCATTGACTTGTTCGATCCTGCCATCTGAGGCGTGGGCAAGCGAAGCAGAAAACGGGGCTTTCTCGAACATCATGGAGAATTTCTGTTCACTGTGCCGTAGCGCTTCCTCTACCTGTACCCGCTCAGTGATATCGTGCGCCATGCCGCGCACAATTGGCGCTCCCACACCTTCTGTGCGCAGGTTATTATTGTATTCCCAGGTGCGCTTTTCACCGTTCTTGGTCAGAACTGTCATATAGCCGCTGGCGTGTCCATCGCGCTGGATGGTGGACAGGTATTCTTCAAGCGGATCGCCCTCGCTTCTCCCTGGCACCAGGAAGTTGCGCAGGTTATGCCCGATCAATTCTTCAGGGGTGTATCCCAACAGCCTGGCTGGCGCCTGGTTGACAAAGAGAAGATTACCCTGCAGATCATGGGTGCAGATCAGATCCTGGATGTTTTCGATCAAATCGCGGTATCGTGCTTCGCTTTCTTGCAGGGCACGCTCTGCCTTCATGCGCCTGGTGATATCGATCATGGTTGTAATATGGCAGGCTTCCCCTTCCACATCCATTGGCTTGGATGAGAATAGGATGGTGATGACCTCACCGGATCTTGACCGCGCCTGGAGTTCAAAATCCTGTAACCCGCCCAATGCAAGCTGTGCCTGGATTAGTTTGCTTCGTTCCTCAGGTGTCCACAAGTTTAATTCCGTGGAGGTATGCCCGATCACCTCTTCGCGACTGAAGCCGAACATCTTGCAAAATGAGTCGTTGGCATCGATGAATTTCCCGTCCGCGATGCGGGTGATCGTAATTCCAGCAGGACTGACATGAAAAGCGTTGGAGAACCGCTCTTCTGACAGGCGTAATTGTTCTTCCGCCTGTTTGCGCTGGGTGATATCGCGGACAATTCCCTGAATTCTGCCATCGGGCAATTGCTTGCCGCTGATCTCTGCGAAGAAAATGGAACCGTCCTTGCGCCGCATTCTTCGTTCGCTCAAGATCACTTTGCCAGAGGTCAGTTCCTGCAAGCGAACAGGTGTAACGTCCATGTCTTCGGGCAGGAGCAGGTCTTTCATGCTCATCCGCAGGATCTCGTCAATGGAGTAGCCGAGCATGGCACATCCTTGCGCATTCACATCGAGATAATGTCCCGTTGAATCGGCGACAAAAATCCCTTCGACAGCTTTTTCCACCAGGGTACGGTACCGTTCTTCACTTTCACGCAGCATTTCCTCAGCCCTCTTGCGCTCGGTGATATCGGTGGCAATGACCAACACCATTGATTCATTGTTGATCTCGATCACATTCAGGGATGCGAGAACACTCTTGATCTCGCCGGATTTTTTCCGTATCCTGGCATCCTGGTTATAAACATCCCTGCCCTCACGCAGTTGCTTCATCCACACTTCCCGAACTTGCGAATCAACGAACAGATGGAGTTCCGCAGAAGTCGCTTCTTGTACTTCCCGACGTGAGTAACCGATGATGTTCAGGAAGGCATCGTTCACAATATAGGATGTGCCATCGGAAATGCGAAATATATTGATCCCAACCGGATTGGATTGGAACACTTTGGAAAAGAGCGTCTCAGATTCACGTAACACCTGTTCTGCTTTTTTACGTTCACTGATATCTCGGTTGATGGCTACAAACCCGATCGGTTTTCCAGTTTCGTCCCTGACCAAAGACACCGAAGCCAGTACAGGAAAGCGGGAACCATCTTTGCGATTTTGGAATAATTCACCCTTCCAGATTCCCGAAGTCATCACCGTTTTGATGACTTCTTCCCGGCTGATGTCTACATACTCGTTTTGTGTGAATTCATTATGTATATGTCCTTTAACATCTTCCGCCTTCCAGCCGTACATGAGTTCCGCCGCCGGATTCCACTCGATAATGCGGGAGTCCAGGTCTGTGGAGATCAATGCGTCTGAAATATTCTGAACAAGGCTGGCAAGATATAGGCTGCGTTCCCGCTCGTGTCCACCAGCTTGTCCCATCTTGGCTGAATTGTTTTTTGGCATTTCTTTCATTCGTTTTCCTTCGGTCAGCTACGCTTGGAGTTTCTATGATGTATGCGTGGATTATGATGAATCATTAAGCCCCCGATGGTATAGCAACTACTTGACCATATAAGTGTGGATATTATAGTCAATTATTTTACGCCCATAAAGTAACAATCTTCCTGTTTGCGTTATGACCTTTGAGTTTCCGAACACTCTCCCCGTATTTCGGTGTTCGGCAAGTCTCAAAGAGAGTTTATAAAAATGCGTTGGGAGGTACAATACCAATATAACCCTAAATAGGAGTCTTGCCCATGACCATCACCCTCAACGGATCATCCCTCACCATTGAAAAACTCGTTGCGATAGCACGCGATAACGAGAAAGTAGAACTTGCCCCCGAAGCTTTAGAGCGTATCAAAGTCTGCCGTGCCATGCTCGAGGATAAACTTGCGAAAAAAGAAGTCATGTACGGCACGAACACCGGTATTGGGGAATTCTCAGAAACAATGTTGAACGATGAGCAGGTGAAGGAATTTCAAAAATATCTGGTCTACAATCATGCGGCGGGCATTGGCGACCCTGCGCCCATTGAACATGTCCGTGCGGCGCTGGCGGGGCGCATCAATGTCCATGCGCATGGGAATTCTGGTTGCAGACCTGAGATCACACTAACACTGGTGGAGATGCTGAACAAAGGCGTCACACCAGTTGTTTGTCAGAAGGGGTCAGTGGGCGCGAGCGGCGACCTCGCTCCGATGGCGCAAGCCGCGTTGCTGCTCATGGGCGAAGGCGAAGCTTTTTATATGGGCGAGCAGCTACCGGGTAGTGAAGCGATGCGGCGGGCTGGCATCGCAGTCCCAGGCTTGCAGGCGCGCGATGGTCTTGCAGCCATCAACGGCTCCAACTTGCTGACCGCCATGTCCGCCATCCACATTTACGATATGGAACGATTTTTGAAACAGGCTGAGATCGCGGCGGCTATGTCCATTGAAGCGCTGCTCGGAAATCTCAAACCCTATAACACCAAGCTGCATGAACTGCGCGGCTTCAGCGGCTCGATCACCTCTGCGAAAAATATTATGAAGGTGCTCGAAGGTTCTGACCTCACCACCGGCAAAATGAAAACCAAAGTGCAGGACGCCTATTCGATGCGTTCGACTCCGCAGGTGATCGGCGCGGCGCGCGATGCGATAGCGTATGCGCGTTCGCAGGTTGAAATTGAATTGAACGGCGTGGGGGACAATCCGATCTTTATTCCAGAAGATAAATTGACTCTCACCGGCGCAAACTTTCAAGGGACTCCCGTTGCCTTGCCGATGGACATGGCGGGCGCGGCGATCACGATGGTGTGTGTGTTATCCGAGCGACGTTTGAATCGTTTGACGAACCCGGCTCTTTCTCAGGGGTTGCCTGATTTCCTCGCCCATGAGCCTGGCTTCTACTCTGGGATGATGCTCAGCCAATACACTGCTGACCACTTGATCGTTGAACAACGGATTCTATCTGCGCCTGCGAGCATTATGTCCATCCCCGCGGCAGCAGATCAAGAAGACTT
>CAZMQE010000077.1:0-11435 GCA_964568115.1 uncultured Anaerolinea sp. | reverse complement strand
TTTTGGAATAGTGGCGATGATACGAATGAGCGTGATATCGTTCTCATCCGCGTTTTCACTCAAAAACACAGGAAGAATAAAGGGCCGCGCCTTGCGAAAAGCTTCGGTATCCCGTGAAAGGATTTTTATCTGCACATCGCCGAAAACGTCTTTGAAGGCTTGCCGGTAATTCCAAACACGATATCGATTGTGATTGCTGGATGGATTTAAGAAATTTCGCCAGGTCTTTTCAGAAAAGCGCAGCATTTCAAATGGATATTTGAAGAAGTGGTCTCGCAAGTCCACATAATGGATATGGATGCCATCAGAGTTGGTAAGCAATGCCAATGCTTGTGTAATCCCCTCCACATCATCGAGATGTTCATAGACAGAGCTACTCAAAACAATATCGACTGGTTCGACCATGTTCCTTGATTGAACATCACGAATATCTTCCTCAAGCAGAGTCATCCATTCCGAGCGTGGAAGCAAACCTGTAGGCGTGAAGACAAAAAACTTCTCGTCAGCAGCAAATAATTTGCGGTTATGGACTTCATCAGGAGGCGCATATTTGTCGCACAAGACTACATGCGCCGCGCCTGCCTTCAGCAATTCAAAGCCAATATCAAACCGTCCGCCATAGCCAAAGATCATTACCCGTTTACCGTTAAGGGATAATCCGAACTCCGCAAGCGCATCACAGTAGCGCTGTACAGCACCCAAAGGATCACTGGTCTCGATGCCCGACTTGATGATAACCCCGTTTAAAAGCAAGGTACGCACGATCTTCTCTGGCAGAAAATGGCGTATCAGGCGAGGGATAAGATAGCGTAGATTCAAAAAAATATTTCTCCGTTGTTTATTTCAAATATTCATCACACCCGATCGGGTTCTGTTTTGGAATTAGCAATTCCACATTAGTCGCTTTTGATTCGTAGATTGGCTCATAGAAACACAAGGTGGGATTGGAAACCCATAAAACCCAGGCGTCATTCTCCTCAGAAAATGGTCCGCCAATCTCTTCCTTGCTTACAGACCGCAATGGTTCAGTCACAATCAAAGTGAACCGCTTTACAGCAAGGTCATTGTAATAAGTTCGAAAATAATCAGCATTATTCCCCATCGCCTGATCCATCATGAATTTCTTTTCGTAATCTGGAATGAATGGAATAGCTGGAAGGTAGCCAAAGGTGAGCAGTTGCCTATGGTCAATGAACAACACATCCCCATTTTCAGCGTAATTAGCCACTGCTTCTTGCACAACCGAAAGTGTCTCAGCCGTCTCATGTTTATCTGGCGAATCCAAAATGGAAAGGTAGGATGAACTCGGGTTTAATGGGATAAAGTCATACACTGTGGTTAGGATGACGATAAATATCAAACCCACTCCCCAAACGGGCAAACGCAAGCGCGCCTCGTTTTGCATCATCAACCCAATAACCGCCAATACCAACAGGCTGATCAAATACATATCCAAATTATGTAGGTCACCGCCACCGCCAATCTTCGTGCTGATGACCAACCCAACGATGAAGAAACCAGTCAATGTGCCCCACACGGCTGCTCTTTGCAGCCAATCCAATTGTATTTCCTTATTGAAAAATTGCCACGCTAGAATTGCCAGCACCGGGACTGTATACATCAACGCCAATAATAGAACACCCGGACCCAATGTTTCATTAGGCAATAGGCGATACCACAATAACGGTTGGCTGGTTGTCATACTGGTACCTTGAGCAACTGCCAGATAATTTTCCAATGATGGGAGCAGTCCAGCGATCACACTGGCAATTACCAGTATCCCGGTTGGCAGGACCCGCCGCCAAAAAGAACCTTGCCGCGCTGGATAATAAAGCAGAAGATCAATCAAAGCGCCGATCGCGGCGGGAGCCAGCACCCACGTCCAGCGACTAAGTCCTACATAGATACTGGCAAGCACCAGCGTTACGCCGCGGCGAACGGGATCTCTGTCAAAGGCAAATAAGATCGAAATAATGGAGGCAACTATAAAGGGCGGATGAAGCGGAGCAAGCACCGTCAAAAAGAGCGTGATCCATAGCAGCATCCCGTAACGTAACGATGTCGGTTTGAGGCGGCGAGTCAACAACCATGCAAAAATTAAAACTGGCAGCGTTTGTAAAACTAAATTCCAAAGCCGATGAGCCCCGATGGGCAAACCGTCCCACAAGAACAACACACCCCACAATGCGTAGCGTCCAATTGCGCCATACGGGTTTGCGATCGGTCCAGCATGATTATAGAGTGCCTGCCCAAACACCAGGGAATAATCATAGAAACGGTTGCCTTCGGACCAATACAACGTAAAAGGATAATCAGTCACAGAAAAAGACGAACGCGCCAACAAGGCTGTAAAAAGCAACGCTCCCAGACTAATCCCAAACGCATCACGTGTGACAAGTTGAGCGGTTCCCGTCAAACTGATATATGCCACACTCCATGTCGCCGCCAGCAAAATCGCGAAGCGGATATCATCGTAGACGCCATAAGTTTCGGGAAGTACCAGACAGCGATAAATCAGGGGCGTCAAACACAAGATCACAATTAGAGGAAAGCGAAAGGCTTTGATTTTTTCCCGCCCTGCTATAAGCGCCAGTCTTATTTTCTCATTGTAGGTTGAGTAAATGGCAAAGACTAAAGCAAGCACAAAAGCCATGCCTATGATCGTCGCCATACGATAGATAAGCTCACCCGGAAACAGCAAACGAAATTCCTGTATCATGCGCGGATACAAAAATAGGACAAGTGCCAGCGACAATTCATGCCATGAAATACGCTGTTCCCGATGAGGTGAAACAACGAACAATATGCTCTGTGAAAAGGTCAAGGCAAACAGGAGCAAAAGCCAGGGTGTGGTGAGGATATCCTGCCAGACAGAATAAAGGTGAACATATACAAAAGCCACAACAAGCATCACAACAACCGGAACACGCCTTATGCCCGGTATAGCCATCCGGCTTGAGATACGCCCCAGCAGGCTGACATTCCATGCGCCAGCGACCAACTGCACCAGCCCGAAAACGAACAGAACAAGATAAGTGGAAATAACAACTTTCCCGGAAAGGGAAAGTAACTTTTCCCAGTTATGTTTCGATGCCCAAAACTGGGAAACTTCACTCCAAACACCGATCAACACCCAGACTAGGGCGATGGATATTAACAAGCGGTATATGTTATCGTTTTCTTTGTTATTCATTTTTCGCTTTTTGTAAAACGGCGCTGCCAGATAAGTATAGCAGAGGCAGTAAATTCAGAAGATAGAAAAGCAGGCGGCTTCCGATCAGAAATGATGCCAGATCAACTTGAGAGATCAAGAAGGGGCTCCAAAAATACAACGCGCTGGTCTCTGTCACACCCAGCCCGCCAAAGACCTGCACAGGCAGATAAGAAATAATCTGGATCAAGGTGTTCACAAACAGAATTGCACTGGCAGCTTGAGGAAAATCAAAAACCAGATAACTGGTATAGATCCATGCCATGGAGACCACGAAATAACCTGCGGACAGCAGGAGCGCTTTCGCAAAAGTCTGCAACATTTGCTTCGGTTCAATATCTGATAATACCTGCAGGCTTGTCAGCGCCTTCTGGATCATCACAAAGCGGGAAAAGCGAAATCGGTCTGCAAACGAATTCAGGTACACAACAAACGTTTTGCGAAAGAATACAACCAGCAGAAAAAACAAGATCAAGAACCCGATCCCAAGCACAAGCACAAGGATGAGGCTATGTAGAGCGGCAATGGTCTGCCAAACCAACATGCTGGAAAAGATCAATGCCAGCCAGATCATGATCAAATCTCCGATCTTGATCAAAAGGAACACAGCAATGGAACGGCTGATCTTGACACCATGCTCAGCGCGAAACATGGCAACGTAGGAGGCTATTCCAGCAGTGGTCGCCAGATAATTGGAGAGTGCATTCTGAAGGATAATGGCATTTAATACCTGGGCATAGGAAATGCCCTTGCCAGTCAAGATATGATATTGCCACGCCTTCAACAAAGTTAACAGCAGGAAAAGCAGAACATAAACGACCAAAGCAAACGGTGAGATCTCTTGAAATAACCGAATTACTTCCGGCAGGTTTGTCCTGGCAAAGACAAAGCCTATCAGGAACACAGCCAGAAGTACTTTGACGATAACCCAGAAGGTATTATTTTTATTGGGCGTTGTCTCGGTCATGCCAGATTGCTTCACGAAGTCACTACGCTGTTTTGGTTGCGGCTTTTGAGGGGCGACAAAGCACATAATAACGTTCGCCGCCAAAAGACAAATTCAGATAAAACAATGCATGGATCAAATTCGAGATCAATTTCTTGCGCGAACTAAAAGACCCTGTCGAGGTTTCAGCAGGCATACGATTGGCGATACGCCGGTGAAGGTTATAGAACGGGAAGCCCCATTGGATCGCTTTTACGATCTCAAAGCCTGCTTCGCGGATCTTGGTTTCAAGTTCCTGGCGGCTATAGCCATGCACATGGCCCATGCGCTCCACTTCAGCCTGAAACAAGGGTCCCAAGGGTACTGAGAGGATCATATGCCCGGCTGTCATCGCAAGCAAATTCTTGAGCGCGGCGCGGTCATCAGGGATATGTTCAAGAACATCAATACAGGTGATCAAGTCAAACTTGCCTGCGCTGGTTTCCGTGCTCAAATCCAGAACATGGAACTCTGCACTAGGGAGGCGTTTTTTGGCAAACTCGAGACCTTCAGGAGAATATTCCGAGCCGGTCAACTGCACGTGCGGGTATTGTTCCCATATTTGTTGCAGCAGAACCCCGGTACCACAACCTGCATCCAGTACGCTTTTAAAGGACAAACCCTGCATCAATGAAAAAATAAAACGCCGTGTATGGCGGGCGGTGGGACCGTACACTTTCATGTCATCCCATTTATGCCATGCCTCGTTATAAAATTCAGATGAAAACGTCACTTGTTGCTCCTTCAAGAAAATTGCTTATTCCATAAAGCCAGCATGGTTAACGCATAGAGACGTTTGCCGTGATCGACGCGCCCCAGGCGATGCTCTTCAAGAATAGCGTTTAATGTTTTTTGGTCAAACCAGTGCTGCAACGAACTATCATGGGCAACCAATAACTGTTTTGCCCAATCATATAAAGGACCACGGAACCATGCCCCAACCGGAATCCCAAAGCCCTGTTTGCGCCGTCCTAAAATGGATTCGGGTAACTCTTTGGCAAAGGCTTTCTTTAGGAGGTATTTCCCGCTTCTTCCCCGGATTTTGAATTGATCCGGCACCCGGGCAGACCACTCCACTACTTTATGATCCAGGAAAGGCGAACGCCCTTCGATGGAGGCAGCCATCGCCATGCGATCAGCTTTGACGAGCAGGTCGCCCGGGAGATAGGTATGTAAATCTGTGTAGAGGGTTTTATCGAGGAAGGAACCCTCCGCAGAATCGAACTTTTCAGCGAGCAGAGCTTGGGCGTTCCCCGCCTTGAACTTGAATTCGGGTTTCCATAATTGGGCACGTTGACTGGGCGAGAAGTAGGATCCCCAACGCAATATGCTCGCACGCGCATCGATCTCGGGCAGTTGATGCAGGCGCTTGAATCCGTTCACGAGGCTTTGACCTATAGGGCGGTCGGATGAATCGGGGAGAAGCCGCGCAATGGACGGGACCAAGCCTCGGGTTAGGAAATGAGGCGCGCGTAAATATCGGTTGGCAAATGGGTCAAGCCAGTAGCGTTGATAACCGGCGAAGTCTTCATCACCTCCGTCACCATTGATGACAACGGTCACGTGTTCGCGAGTCAGCTTTGAGATGTGATAGAGCGGGATTGCAGATGCATCTGCAAAAGGCTCACCAAAATGCCGGGTGATCTTCTCGAGCGTGGAGGGGATGTCGCCATATTTGAGAATAAATTCGTGATGATCGGTGGAATAGCGTTGCGCAACTATGCGCGCATATTCAAGTTCAGAGAAGGCTGCCTCTTCAAAACCCACCGAGAAGGTTTTTATGGGCGCATCGCTTAACTCCGCCATGAGTGCGACGATGATACTTGAATCGATGCCGCCGCTGAGGTGCGCGCCGAGCGGCACTTCACTGATGAGGCGCATTTTTACAGATTCTTTTAAAAGGGCGCGCAGTTCTTCAATGAGTTCTGCTTCAGTTCCGGTATGCTTGGGTTGATAGGTGTAGTCCCAATAGCGATCCAGTTTGATCTGACCATTCTGCCAAACCAGCGTATGCGCAGGAGGAAGTTTATAGATGCCCTGATATGCCGTAATGGGATCGGGAACATATTGGAGACTCAGGTAGAGGTCAATGGCTTCGAGATTGATCTCTGGCTTATAAGGCAGAGCGGCAAGTAATGCGCTCGTTTCAGACGCAAAATAGAACACCCCATTTTGGACGGTGTAATAGATGGGTTTCTTGCCCATCCGGTCGCGAGCCAGGAATAATTTCTGCTTCTTTTTATCCCATATGGCAATGGCAGCTTGCCCGCGTAAGTGTTGTACGCAATCATCACCATATTCTTCGTAAAGATGCAGGATGCATTCAGAATCTGTGCGGGTGCGGAATTCATGACCACGTTTGACGAGGTCTGTATATAGATCGGGGAAGTTATGCGATTCGCCGTTAAAGATGATCCAGAGAGATTCGTCTTCGTTCGGGATGGGTTGATCACCGCCAGCAACATCGATAATGGCGAGGCGCCGCATCCCCAAGCCAATACCTGCATCGATATGGAAACCGTCGCTATCAGGTCCGCGGTGGATAATGGCTTGGGTCATTTTCTCGAGAGCGCTTCTCTCAGGGATCCGATTGTCGGGATAGGATATTCCACAAATGCCGCACATGTGGACTATTGTACCTTTTCCAGTAAAAGCGCGTATTGTTTTGCAGTGGCAGCCCAGCTATAGCGTTCTTCCATATGGCGGCGAGCTACATTCCCCATTGTTTGACGCAGGACGGTATCACTGATCAATTTACGAAGCGCATCGCGAAGTGCTTCTATATCCTCGCTTGGGAAAAGGAAGCCTGTCTCGCCATTGGATACAAGCTCTTCACTACCTGCAATCCGCGAGGCGATGACGGGCAATCCGCTTGCCATGGCTTCAAGCACAGCATTCGGCATCCCTTCGTGTCGCGAGGGAAACAGGAAGAGATTCGACCAATGGTATTGTTCGATCAATTGCTCACGCGCTTGCCAGCCAAGGAACTGCACGCGGTCAGCAATGCCCAGTTTCTGCGCCAATAATTTCAAAGCATCCAACTGCGGACCATCACCGGCAATTCGCCATTCCCAACTCAGCTCTTTCAAGCCTGCCAATGCGTGCATGGCAAGGTCAAGCCCTTTCTGGTGGACAATGCGTCCCACGGAGAAGAGGCGCGGCATTACAGCACTGCGCGCATCGGTCCTGTAAAGTTCCAAATCCACGCCGTTGGGAATAACGGGAATTTCAAAACGCGCATCAAATTGGACGGCAAGCTCACGCAGTCCGTTGCTGTTGGCGACGATCGCAGAAGCCTGCTTCCAAATGATTCGAAGCAGGGGTGCGATAAGTTTGTGATATGTGCCAAAGTCATAGGGACGAAACCCGGGCACATCACCGCCGCGTAAAGAAACAACATAGGGGATTTTTGTAACAAGCTTGATGAACAAAGTCACCGCCCCAGAAGGGACACCAAAAAACGCCAGGGTGACGTCCGGCTTGAGCTGGCGAATCAACCGCAGGGTCCAGAAAGAAGCGGAGAGGATAAAGACGATTTGCTCGAGTGCCCCGGAGCGATCCTGTTTGCGGCGCAGAGCTGGAATGCGGATGACCGTCAGGTTGGTAGATTTTTCCAGATGGGGCTGGTCACCAAAGCGCGCAGTCACCACACTGACCTCGTGCCCCAGGTCCGCAAGGCAACGTGCCAGGTTCGCGCTCGCATTCCCAGCGCCACCACCAATGGGTGGATATTCGCTATTGAGGATCAGGATGCGCATAAAGAATCAAACCCGTCTGTCTGTTGGTTATGGGAGATTGATTTTTTTGCGTACGGTATAAGTTGTTTTACTTTGTGACTCATGATAAGTGCGCGCCAATAATTCAGCAATCAGCCCCATGAGGATGGATTGAAAACCCAAAATAAAAAACATCACACCTAATTGAAAGAGCGGTGAACCCAACACAGCCACTCCTTCAAAGAAACGCCGAAAGAACAAATAGAAAAGCAAGATAGCACTGCTGGTAATCAACAGCATCCCTGTACCCCCAAACAGACGCATCGGCTTGTGGGAATAATCGAGCAGGAATTTCACTGTGAACAGATCGAGGAGGACCTTCACGGTTCTTTCCAAGCCGTATTTTGCCACGCCAAATTTACGGGGGTGATGGCGGACAGGAATCTCGGTAATGCGGGCGCCGACTGAATGGGCAAAGACCGGAATGAAGCGATGCATCTCCCCGTACAAACGGAACCCCTCCAGCGCATCACGTCGATACGCTTTGAGGGTGCAGCCGTAATCATGTAAATGAACACCTGTCACTTGCGAGATTAAACCGTTGGCAAGATTTGAAGGAAGTGTGCGCGTAAAGCGATTATCCTGGCGATCTTTACGCCAGCCGCTTACAAGATCATAGCCTTCATCCAATTTTGCAAGTAATAGCGGAATATCGGCAGGGTCATTCTGCATATCGGCATCCAGCAGGATAATCGTATCACCCAAGGCATAATCCACACCAGCGGTTATCGCGGCAGTCTGCCCAAAGTTGCGACGGAATACCACCACGCGCACATGCTCAGGGTCTTGCTGTACCAGTGTTTCCAATACCGACAGACTTTTATCCCGGCTGCCATCATCCACGAAGATCACTTCCCAAGCTTTGCCAATGGACGTCAGCGCCTGTTGAATGGCTTCATGCAACAAGGGTAGGTTTTCTTCTTCGTTATAAACCGGGACGACCAGCGAGAGTTCAGTCATGCTTCTCTATTTCGACAGACGCTTCACATCCGCATCCACCATCATGGTGACGAGTTCCTTGAAACTAACTGCGGGTTCCCAACCTAGAACAGTCCGAGCCTTGGTTGGGTCAGAGATCAACAGATCCACTTCAGCAGGACGATAAAAGCGTTCATCTTGCACAACAAACTCTTTGTAATCCAGATCGACGTGACCAAAAGCGATCTCACAGAATTCACGCACCGCATGGGTCTCGCCAGTGCCGATCACAAAACTATCCGGTTTATCCTGTTGCAACATACGCCACATCGCGTCCACGTAGTCACCCGCAAAGCCCCAGTCACGTTGGGCTTCCAGATTACCCAGGCGCAATTCCTTTGTCATGCCGAGCTTGATGCGCGCCACACCATCGGTGATCTTGCGAGTCACGAACTCAAGTCCACGGCGCGGGCTTTCATGATTGAACAAAATCCCCGAGGCGGCGAACATATCAAACGACTCACGATAGTTGACCGTGATCCAATGCCCATATACTTTCGCAACGCCATACGGACTGCGCGGATAGAACGGCGTATCTTCGCTTTGCGGCACTTCCAGAACTTTGCCAAACATCTCACTGGAAGACGCCTGATAAAAGCGGATCTTCGAGTTTACAAAGCGGATCGCTTCCAGCATGCGCGTAACGCCGATCGCAGTAATATCGCCCGTCAACGCCGGTTGATTCCATGAAGTTGGCACAAACGATTGAGCCGCCAGATTATATACTTCGGTAGGTTGGTACTCTTCGAGTAAAGACAACAACGACCCCTGGTCGTGCAAGTCACCCTGAACCACGATCATCTGGTCCAACAAATGTTCAATGCGTTCACTGGTTACAGTACTTGAACGACGCGCTACACCAATGACACGATATCCTTTGGAAAGCAATAACTCAGCCAGATACGAGCCATCCTGTCCGGTTATGCCTGTGATTAAAGCTGTTGGCATTTGTTCTCCTAAATCCAAAATTCAGTGACTGAATTATAACGCAGATTCATCCATCTTACACACGCTTTCGATCCCGCCACAACCCCAGCCCAATGATCGCAGCCCACAACCCCACGATCAACGCCACCATCACCGGGAAATCCAGCTTTACGCCCAGATGCAGATATCTATTCATGTACCATTGGGTAAACACAATTAAAAACGCCGCTTCACACGCCACCACCCGCATAAACCACGCCGGTCGCGCTTCACGCCACCACACCCAAACGACGCCCGCCAAAATCGCCTGCCACAAAAACAGGATCGTCCGATAACGCGGATTGTCCCACATGTCACCGCCGCCGCGTAGTGCAGCCAGCAGGATCCAGGTCCACGTGAGAAGCGCGAGCCACAGGATGACGTTCCGCTTCTTGCCCAAGCCGAAGCCTGCTCCGGCTCCGAAAGACATGATCAACAGCGGAAGCATCGCATACCACCCCGACGCGCGCAAAATAGAGATTACCTTCCACATTGGTACAGTTGGTTCAATGAGCGCGGCCGGCAACACCGGCTGAAGGATTCCATAAATAGCCACGAACGGCAGGTGTATCCACTCAGGCGTTTTTCTGAAGATGTCTTGTACCCAACCCGAATCGCGATAGATGTTATAAACGTTCCAATTTACTGCCAGCCGCAGCCAGTCATTGACCACACTCAGCGGCGACGAGGCATTGAACTCACCTGAACGATTCAGCGAAGTGGACAGGAAAAACAATCCCACAAAAAATATAGCCGCAAAAATAAGAACTGCCTTCCACGAAATCATGCGCTGTTCATTGGCAAAGAAGACCCAGCCCGCAAAGATGATCAAATGCGCAATCGCCACCGCAGGCGAGACCAACAACATGCCGAGTAGCCCAAGAGCAAGCCACGCTCTGCCTCTGGAATCGGACAGCTGGCTGTCCGGTGCCGCAGCAAGCTGCGACACTCCAGAGATAAATCCCCACAACGCCATCGCACTAAATGTCAGTAAATACGGCTCACGCATAATGGACGCGCCCAGCAAAATACTCTCCGGATATAAGGCAAATATCCACGCTGATATCCAGGCGACTTTTTCGCCAAACACCTGCCTGACCGCCCGCCACAAAAACGGAATTCCCAAGGCAACGACAATGGCTGAAACCAGAATCAACATCAAGGGACGATGCGCATCGGGAGATAAGTACCGATAGGTCAACGCGCTGAACGCCAGCAAGCCGCCATATTGATCGTAAGCAAACTTTTTACTGAATGCATCAAAGATAGGGTGATCAGAACTCGCCAACCCCCAAGCCTCATCATCGCGACGATGCGCATCGGTAAAGACGAAGCCCGCTTTATCATCGGCATCTTCATGCCCGTAGATCGGGAGAAACACATATAACGAAACGCCGACAAGGAACCGCAAGGCGAAGGTGAAGGCGATGATATATGCGAGAGTTTTCCCGGCGCCAGACCAACGAAACGCAATAGTACACAGAGAAAAGGAAAGAAGAAAGAGGAAAGAGAAGGAGGC
>CAZMQE010000076.1:4510-11541 GCA_964568115.1 uncultured Anaerolinea sp. | reverse complement strand
TTGATGACCGTCCAACGCGCGGCAAAACACATGGAGATCCTTTTCAAAATTTTGGATGGCTAAAAGTTGGCTACTCGCCAAACCCGGCGGGAGGAATTCCGAGCGCCTGAATCAAGCGCGCCCAATAATTGACCTGCGCCGCGGTACTGGCAAGGATCACAAACTCACGTTCGGTAAATGCAGCTTTGACCCGCTCAACCAGCTCGGGGTGAAATTTCAAAGGCGTTTGAGAGATAACACGGGTATAGGCGATTGCCAGCTTTTCATTTTCTGAGAAGCTGGCGATCTTTTCATAATCACCGTGCAAGGCATCAGCCTCTTCGTCACTGATGCCAACTTCCCGATATTCATACGAATTCATGTCAATACAAAACGGGCAAGCCACGGCATACGAGGCTGTCATACGGATCAGTTTAAGCATCCGCTGATTCATTTGTCCATCAGCGTGCGCGACCAGAGCTTCCATAACGCCTGACCCAATGGCGGCTTTTGGGTACCACGCTAAGATCCGCGCGGGCAGCATGATTTTGCCGGTGAGCTTTTCTGAGAACCAAATACCAAGTTTGAGAATAAGTGGAATACGTGCGGGTGGCTTGATAAATGCCTGCATATTGTCCTCCATTTTCATTGTAAAGCAAACCAGCCAGAGATGGGCATCTCTGGCTGGCAGATATTTAATTGCGTTTCAACTAGTGCATGTGGCTGGCACTGCCAAAGGCGTGTTCGTACACCAGCATGGCGTAATACCTCCAGGCAAACGCCGGTTCGTACGCCAATGTAGTTTCGCTGTTGTTGTGTGCGGTTTTGTTTTTGAGATTCGCTTCGAGGAAGGTGAGCATTTGATTCCAGGCTTCGCCTTGTGCACCGCCGGCTTTGACTCCCTCCGCATCATGGACAAAGGCGTGAGGCTGTCCATCATAGATCGTGATCTCATGCGTCACGCCCGCTTCAGATAAAGCCTTATCAAAGGCGTTCACACTCGCCACCGGAATGGATTGATCGGCACCCCCGAAGATACCCAACACGGGACCCGGTAGTGTCTTCAACACGGTCGCATCCGTTTCAGGCGAGCCATAAAAAATCACCGTGGCAGCGAGCTTGGCATTGTGCAAACTATAAACGAGCGAGGTCCGTCCGCCGTAGCAGAAGCCCGCGATCGCGATACGGTTTGCATCAACATCGGATTGTGTTTCCAGCCACGCATAAACTGAATCAAGATCAGCGTTGACATTTTCCGGTTTGGTCGAGATCACCTGATAGATCGCGCGCGGAATCCATGCGGTGGTGGAACCGCGGAAGGTGTCAGGGGCAATGACAAGATAACCTTCCTGTGCCAGCAGGTCCGCTTTGCTAACGATGGATTCGTTCAAGCCAAAGAATTCATGGATCATGATGACCGTGGGAAACGGTCCTTCCCCATTCGGCTTTGCCACATAAGCACGGACATCGGGTCCGCTGTTGACGCCGGGGATGGTGGTGTTGGTCACGTTGGCAACCCGCCCACCGCCGATGAGTCCGTCAATGGCGATGGAACCAAAAAGCAGCACGATAAACCCGACAACAATATACAACAACCCTTTTAGAACTTTGATCACAATTTTCATTTCTACCTCCGTTTTTGTTTAGATGAGGTATTCGGCAGGGTATTACTTGCAATTCCTATCGAGCAGGAAAATGCCAGAGGGAAAGAAAGGTTTGAGAGCTGAGGCAAGCCTCAGCTGGGAGCGAAGCGGACTTACCATCCCACAGGATGGTAAGAGGATGTTTTTTACTTGACAAAATCCAATTAATGAATAAAATACATCCCATCACCATCCACACAGATGGTAAAAAGGAGAAGTAATGGCAGATACAGAAAAAATCACGATCAATATGAATGCCGTGGAGCTGGGCAAGATCGACCTGTTGGTGGAAGAAGGGCATTACTCGAACCGCACCGATTTCATCCGCTCGGCGATCCGCTCGCAGTTGGAGAAGCACGCGGTGGAAGTGCAACAGTCGGTGGTGCGTTCGTCGTATGTGGTGGGCGCGTTCTCGTATAACAAAGCCGACCTGGAGCGTTACAAGGCAAAAAATGAAAAGGTCAAGATCAGCGTGGTGGGCGTATGCAACCTCGCCAGTGACATCCCCCCCGCCCTCGCCGTGGAAGTGGTGGAAGCGCTCAAAGTATATGGCATCTTTCAGGCGAGCGCCGAATTGAAAGATGCATTAACCAAAGCCGGAAAGATTCAATAAGGAGCATCCATGAAAAAGTTTTTACCCAATCTCATCTATTTGTTGTTGAGCCTGCCCATTGGCATTCTCTATTTTGTAGTTTTGATCACAGGCTTTAGCCTGGGCGCTGGTTTGTTGATCACCTTGATAGGCATCCCAATTTTAGTGGCGATGATCTTTGTGACCTATATCCTTGGCGACCTGGATCGCAAAATGACCTCGCTTTTGTTGGGTGTGAATATCGCCAAACCTGAGGCGCGTCCATCCAACGATGATTCGGCGCGGGCAATTCTGGTTGCCCAAGTGAAAAGCCTGCAGTTCTGGAAGGAGCTCGGATATTTGCTGCTGAAGATGCCGCTCGGTGTGATCTCGTTCACCATTGCCATTGTGCTGGTGACGTTGAGCCTGGGCTTGATCGCCGCTCCCTTCATTGTGACTTACGTCCCTGCTGCTCAGATGCAATTATGGAATGGCTTTGAGATCAACACCATGCAAAGAGCGGTGATGACTGCAGTGGTTGG
Source organism: uncultured Anaerolinea sp. (assembly GCA_964568115.1). GTDB lineage: Bacteria > Chloroflexota > Anaerolineae > Anaerolineales > Villigracilaceae > Defluviilinea. Next base: position 8,806 of record CAZMQE010000076.1, on the reverse strand, counting down.
GCTGGGACTCGGTGCGATCTCGGTGGTATTGATCAACGGCTACGCCAAATTCATGGGGGCTATCAGCGTGCGGGCGCTGGGGCGCGGCGAATAAGATGGAAAATCAAATGCCAAAGAATTGGGCAGCGCGTTTCTTTACGATCTTCACCGGTCAGGCGTTCTCCCTGTTTGGATCTTCGCTGGTGCAGTTTGCGCTGATCTGGTATTTGACCCAGAAAACCGGATCCGCCACCGTGCTGGCAACCGCCTCTCTCTTTGCGATGTTGCCGCAAGTTTTACTCGGTCCCATCGCAGGGACGGTGGTGGATCGCGGCAGTCGCCGATTGATCATGATCCTGGCTGACGCCACCATCGCCTTATTCACACTGCTGCTGGCGTATTTATTCTGGGTCGGCAAAGTGGAAACGTGGCACATCTTCTTGATCTCAGCGGTCCGCTCGGCGGGCGGAGCATTCCATTACCCTGCGATGGCGTCCTCCACGTCCCTGATGGTGCCCAAGGAACAACTAGCGCGCGTGGCAGGCGCAAATCAAGTGTTACACGGGTTGATCAACATTGTCGCACCGCCGGTGGGAGCTTTGTTGGTGGCAGTTCTGCCAACTCACAACATCCTGATGATCGATATTGTGACCGCGCTGTTAGGGATTACACCTTTACTCTTCATCGCCATCCCGCAACCCAAGGAGCAACATGCGGATGCTCCCAAAACAAGTTTCACCCAAGACTTCGTGGGCGGGTTCAAATACATGGCGGCGTGGCCCGGGCTGTTGATGCTGGGACTGATGGCAACCTTATTGAATTTTTTACTCGCCCCCACTAGTGCGTTGACTCCTCTGCTTGTCACCAAATATTTTGGCAAAGGCGCACTGGAACTTGGCAGCCTGGATTCATTTTTCGGTATCGGCATGATCGCAGGCGGTATTACACTTGGCATCTGGGGTGGTTTCAAAAAGCGGATCGTCACTTCGCTGGTCGGAATCTTTTGTTTCAGTTTCGCGATCCTGGCGATTGCCGCAGCACCCGCAAATAAATTTTGGGTGATGGTTGTGTCCATGGCATTGGTTGGCTTTATGCTGCCCATGGCGAACGGTCCCATTCAGGCGTTATTTCAAGCACTGGTGGAGCCCAACATGCAAGGGCGAGTGATGTCGCTAATCAACAGCGTGGCGCAAGCCATGGTGCCACTTAGTTTGATAATCGCTGGTCCATTTACAGATGCGACGAGTTATCAGGCTTGGTTTTGGGTGGCAGGCGTGGCTACGTTCCTGATCGCGATAGGCGGCTTCTTTGTCCCGGCGATCTTCAATATCGAAGAGAATCGCCATAAGAATACAGCCAAGATTGAAGATGCAGTAGAGACGATCTAGATATAGAGAATAAACATCCAAGTTAAGGTATCAACAAGCCGACGCCTAAAGATGCATCGGCTTGTTTTTATTAAGTTCAAATCTTTATTTTGTTTAAATTGTTTTTGGTTTCACCAGGCGCGCGCCAATAATGGCAGCAACGATCATACCCAGTACGGTAACTATGCCACCCAATATTCCCACCGCAGCAGCGGATGCACCCAGTCCTTTAAAAGCAATTTCTTCATTTGGGATAATTTTTTGTGTGCCATCTTCAAATGTGCAAGTCCATTCTTCTTGATGCCCAGTCATACCCGTGGGGCTGGATGTCACAGGTCCAGAATTGTATTCTTCCTGCGAGATGGAGACAGCACCCGGACAAACCGCCCAGCCAGTTAATGTATCAAAAAGCGGCGGCACACCGACGATCATCGCACCGCCAACCGGAACGATGAACAACATCGAACTCCCGCAGACCAATAAAACCAAAAATGCACCAAGACAGGAACCATGCCAGCGTTTCATAGTAGCTCCTTAACAATAAGATGGCTTGCAGGCAAATTATAGCAATGGAAACAAAAACGCGTGAAGTATAAAACTCCACGCGTTGATATCAACTCGTTATCCAATTATGCATTCGCAAAGACTGGCATTTCCGCCCGATAGGCTCTGGGCAGCATATTTTGGTAGGACTGCAACGTTTTCCGCAACTGACCACGCGCGCGCGCCAGCCGACTCTTCACCGTCCCCACCGGGATGTCGGCGATCCGTGCAGCTTCTTCATAAGACATCCCTTCCACATCCACCAGCACAACCACCAAACGATAATCAGGGATCAATGATTTCACACAAGCTTGAATGGCGCCGCGCAATTCCGTGGAAGCAAATTGGTCTTCAGGTCCATCCGCAAGATCAATCATCCAGGGCAAAGACTCGATCTCTTCCCCATCGCTATTCACCTGTTCCAAAGAAACCGAGGGCTGCCTGCGCCAGCGACGCATCTCATCATAACTGGCGTTCACGGTCACACGCGCCAGCCAACTGCGGAACGATCCGCCGCGGAACGATTTGATGTTGCGAAACGCCTGGATCATGGCGTTCTGCGTCGCATCATCTGCGCCCGCCTCATCGTTGAGGGTCCGCAAAGCGATACGATACATCATGTCTTGAAATTTCAACACGAGTTGATTGAATGCTTCCAAGTCGCCGCGCTGAGCGGCTTCGATCAATGAGGTTTCGGTAGATTGGATGTTCTTCATACATATATCTTAATCCCCCACTGTTACCAGCTTGTCCCAGAGATGTTACAGTTCTGTAACATGGATTTACTAAAAAACGCCATTTTTTGAGGTTTTTAAGTCAAAATCCCCTTAATTTCAGCTTATCTTCGCGGCAATCGTACCGTAAACACCGTTCCACGCGGCTCAGCCTGGCTGGAACGCACCCCCACGCCCCCACGATGCAACGTCACAATCCGGTGTACCAACGCCAACCCCAGCCCGCTCCCTTCGGTCCCGCGCGCATTCGAACCGCGATACAACTCTTCAAATATTTTTGTGAGATCTTCGGATGGGATACCTGTGCCCGAATCAGCCACTTCGATGACGATCGATCTACCATCCTCCAAAGCACGGACTTCAATCGAGTCTTCCTCAGACGTGAACTTGAGTGCGTTTTCAACCAGGTTGTACACCGCTAGAAGCAAAAGATCCCGATCGCCGGTGATCGTGGGAAACGGCGAAGGTACTTTCGGGATAAGAACACTGATCTCCCGTTTTTCGCGGGCTGGCAAAATACGCACCGCCGTCACAACATCTTCCAACAACTCTGGCACATCGACAGGCATTCGTTCGATCGCGCGTTCTTCCAGATCTGATAATTTGCGCAAGTCGGTTAAGAGGCGTGTGAGGCGTTCCACCGCGCGTTTGGCATTCAGCACGGCGCGATCACGCTCCTCTTCCGTTTTCTCCTCCGTAAGATTGACCAGCGCGGCACGCAAACCCGTCAGCGGATTTTTGATCTCGTGATCCAAACGGCGCAGAAAGTTTTTACGCTTATCGCCTGCTTCCTGCAAATAATCAGCGTAGAGCGTATGTGTTTGGGCGATACGGCGCCTGTCCCAATAATAGATCAGCAAAATTATGGCAGTGAGGATAAAACCAAAAAAGAAGGCAACCACAGTCGGATTGCGGATGGTCATACCAAAGACAAACGCGGCTGTACCAAAATCAACCGATGAAAGAATTGGAAAGATCGTTGGTAAAAATAGTTGTGCCAGTGCAGAAAGGATCAGCCCCACGACAAACGGCAAGGTGATGTATAAGATCCTGCGCCACCTTCTACGGATAAATCTCATCATGCTATTTTATCCCTCACCATGCACTGGGGCAACAAAGCGATAGCCCTCGCCCGGAATCGTTTCAATAAAACGCGGCTCAGCCGGGTCATCGCTCAATGCGCGGCGGAGTTCTGCCATGCGCGTGTCCACGGTGCGGGTGCCTGCGGGATATTCCCAACCCCAAACCACATCCAACAGGCGTTCGCGCGTCACGGCTTCATCGGGATGCGTCATCAAGTGCTCAAGGACAGCGAAAGCCTTGGGTGTTAATTCCAGCACCTTACCTGCCAGGGTTGCCCGGCGTGCGCGGCGATCAAGCTTTAGATCATGCGCGGTTAATAACCAGGCAGCAGAAAGAGACCGCTCTCCCGGGCGCGCCCGCCTCAACACTGCGCGGACCCGCGCCAGCAATTCATGCGGATCAAACGGTTTGTTGAGATAATCATCCGCGCCTTCTTCGAGTGCCAGGGCGCGTTCAGACGCCTCCCCCACTTGTGTCAACAAAATGGTTGGGGTCCAGATGTTGGCTTTGCGTAAACGTCGCAAAGTTTCGCGTCCATCCATGCGCGGCATGAGGACATCAAGGATGATCAATTCCGGGTGATGCGCCTG
>CAZMQE010000076.1:0-4410 GCA_964568115.1 uncultured Anaerolinea sp. | reverse complement strand
GGGAGAGAAAAGCCTGGTCACATGGACCAGGCCTCTCTGTTGGAATGATGCGTGCGTCCTTATGGAGTGATCAAGTTGAACGAGTTCATGATCGTTGCGAAGACAGCCGACTCGGCGTTCTTGTCAAACAATGGCGGAGGAGTGGTATACACGCCGGGGTTTGAAGAATGCAAGATGAATGTGAGGCTGATGCAGGCGGTACCGCGGACTGTGTTGTATGCAACCCAATCGTAGATGTTGCCAGCCGCCACACCCTGACCAGTTTGTTTGCTGAACTGAATGTTGTTAATGGTGACGTTCTCAGTTGAGGCAGAGGCGCCATCCATCACGGGGCTGACGCAAGAGGCAGCATTTTCAACCACATCCACTTGAATATATTTTTCGCCGAGGTTGGTGCCTGATGCAATGGGCAGATTGACACGCCCCACGGTATCAGATTGGCTTGCAATGGTTGCGCCTGTGGGCAACGTAAACTTAAAGTTGTACTTTGCATTCTGATAAAGGCTGGCAGATGGAGCTGGTGTATTACTCGGTGCAGCTGTGGCTGAAGTTCCGCCGCGATAGATATAGGGTCCCACCCACAAGGCACGGTCGCCGCTGGGAGATCCGGCAGAGAGCACGGTGAGGATGAATTTAATATCCTTACCAGCCAGGGACGTGAGATCAATATCCACGTTATAAACTCCGCCTTCATATCTTTCGAGGAACGGTCCCCAGAATGTTTTGATGGGATCGGTACCGGTTTGATAATCGAGCCGGAAGGCGACATAGCAATTCGTTGCGCCGTTCTCACAGTTGATGGTCGAGCGGAAGCGATCGCCGCTTTGCACTTTGAACGGCGGATAAAAGCCTTGAATATAGCCATCCTGCTTGTTCTGCGGGAAGGTAACCAAACCGGGGCGGTTATCTGTAGCGCCGGTTTCAAGTTTGGGGTTTGTCACTTTCAAGACAAAGCCTTTGGCATCGCCATCTGTGCCCGGGCATGGGAGTTGACCTGCGGCACTGAACCATGTGCCACTACAGGCGTTTGTCGCAAAATCGTAGACTGAGCCAGCCACTGGTGTAGCGGTCGCGCCGCCCGGTGTAGCGGTGACAGATGGAGTGGCAGTGACTCCGCCGGGTGTGACGGTGGGACCAGAAACTTTAATATCCACCCACCACGGTTTGTTGCCTTGAGCGCCAAGCCCGAACAATGCGCCATTGGCATTCTTGAACATCCAGAAGCCGCGATAGGAACCCGCCGCAGACGGTGCAACCATGTTGATGGAAACATCCACTGTCTCACCAACGGCGACACTCTTGGGGAATGCAGCGGAGGAAGCCGCCCCCATCTTTTCGCCGCTAAAGAACACGAGTTGATAGGATGTTGTCCATGCGCAGGTGCCAACGTTCTTCAAGCGCCAGGTTTTGGTGAATTGCGCGCCGGGTTGCATAACCGTACCATCGGGGATATTCACATCGGCAACATATTGGACCTTGTCGCAACTTGAAGGAGGCACAGTTACAGTGACTGGTGCAGGGGTCTTACTTGGCGTCGCGGTGGGAGGCGTACCTGTTACAGTGACAGGCGGCGGCACAATGCCGGGACGCACGATCACCGGGTTACCCCAAAAAGCGCGGTCACCCGCGGGTGAGCCATACGCTGAAACAAACAAAATAAACGAAACATCTTTGCCAGCCAGTGGAGCCAGACTAATGCTGGCGTTATAGGTTAAACCTTCGAAACGTTCACGGAAGGACCAGAAGGTTTTGACGACCCCACCCACTTCGTAATCAAGGCGATACGCTACATAACAAGTTGTTGCGCCAGATTCACAACCAACAATGGTCTGGAATTTATCAGCAGCGTCAACTTTATAAGCCGGGAAGCGCGCTTGAATGAAACCATTGGTAACGTTCTGGGGCACAAAGAGCAAAGCAGGTTGGGTACCCTCAACGCCGCTTTCATATTTTGGCTTGTCTTTCTTGATCCCAAAGCCTTTGGCTTCGCCTTCAGTTCCAGGGAAGGTCAAGCCGCCCGCGCCACTGGTCCAGGTGGCTTTATCAGCTGTTGCAGCAAAATCATAAACAACACTGCCGGTTGAGCTGCTGCCAACGACATTGATATCCACCCACCAGGCTTTATTGGCGTTGACGCCAATGCCAAAGACAGTTCCTGATGAACTCTTGAATTTCCAGTAGCCGATATAGTGCCCCGCAGAATTTGGCGCCTTCATATCGACGCTGATATCCACCGTAGCGCCAACCGCAACCGCAGAGGGCAATGCGACAGAGGCGGGCGCACCCATTTGGGTACCACTATCAAAGATTACCGTGTCAGAAGTGGTCCAGGCACAGGTGCCAATATTTTTCAACTTCCAGGTTTTCTTAAACGCGGTGTTGGCATCGTATTTCGTGCCATCTGGCACGGTGACATCTGAAACGAACTGTGCCTGATAACAGGCTGCTGCAGACGCATGTCCGGGCAGTGCCAGTGCAGGCATCGCTGACAATACCAGTGCCAGCAATAACATGATCGAAGTAATTTTCAAGCGTGATTTCATATTCATTCTCCTCTTTGCTCATCCAAGTCATAACGACGTATACAGAATCGCGAAAGTTCCGTTAATAGGAAGTATAACGTTTCTGCAACGATTGTTCAATATCATATTAATGACTCTTTTTACTTATAATTAGACCATGCCACGCATCATTTTGCACCTTGATCTGGACGCTTTTTACTGCGCTGTGGAAGAGACCCGCAACCCCGAACTGCGCGGCAAAGCCTTTGCTGTGGGCGGCAAACCGGATGAACGCGGGGTTGTGGCATCCTGTTCCTATGCGGCGCGGAAGTTGGGGGTACGCAGCGCCATGCCGATGAGTAAAGCGCTCAGACTCAGCCCGGGGTTGATCATTGTACCCGGGCATCATCGTGTCTATAGCGAAGTCTCGAAGCAGGTCATGGATATTCTCCATACCCAAACTGGTTTGGTAGAACAGATCTCCATCGATGAGGCGTTTCTCGATATCTCAGATATTCAGGACAACCCCGAACGCCTCGCACGCGGACTCCAAGCCCGCATCCGTGATGAGCTGCAGCTCCCCTGCTCGATCGGGATCGCCTCCAACAAACTTGTGGCGAAGATCGCTACCGAGGTTGGAAAGGCGCTTGCGTTAAAGCGCATCAAGGCTCAAGGGTTGGCAGAGCCTCCGAATGCTGTAACAGTGGTCGGCTTGGGAGAAGAAGCGGCGTTTCTGAATCCACTACCCGCTGATATGCTGTGGGGTGTCGGTCCGAAAACATCTGCGCGCTTAACTGAGTTGGGCATCCACACGATCGGCGATATTGCGAAGTGGCCCGAGAGTGAAATGCTGCGCTTGTTCGGCGAGAACGGACGCGAGCTATCACGGCATGCCAAGGGGATCGATGACCGCCCGATTGAAACCGAACGGGAGACCAAATCCATCAGCCAGGAAAATACGTTTTCGCGGGATGTGCGTGATGACAAGTTACTGCAAAAGACTCTGCGCGAAATGTCAGCTGAGGTGGCAAAGCAATTGCGTAAAAATAATCTGGCAGGGAAAACGATCAAACTAAAAATTCGCTGGCCCGATTTCACAACACTGACGCGGCAAATAACATTGAACAACCCTACCGATCAAGAAAATGAAATTGCCGAGGCGGTATTGGATTTGATGAAGGCGGTCCGCAAACCCAATCAAGCCGTGCGGTTGATCGGCGTGGGTGTCAGCGGACTCGGCGCGCCGATCCGTCAATTAGGGCTTTGGGATGTGGACAGTGAGAAGTCACGCAAACTACAGGAAGCCGTGGACGCCTTACAGGAGAAGTATGGCAAGGGTGTTATTCATAAAGGCGATTCGGCGTGACTTTCAACACTTGCATTGTTCACTGAAGCGCTTCATACTGAGCAAGTGAAAGGAGCACACGATGAAAATTCTCGACCTCAAAAAAGATTTGAAATACTTATATCAACCTTCAGCGAAGAAAGTGGAAATTTTGAAGGTTCCGAAATTGCAGTTTGCGATGATCGATGGGGCAATTGAGAAAGGTTCTGAACCGGGCAAATCGCCGTTATTTGCCGAGGCGACACAAGCCTTATATAGCATTTCATATACGCTCAAATTTATGTTGAAGAAACGCAAAACGAACGCAATCGATTATCCTGTCATGGCGCTCGAGGGACTCTGGTGGGTGGAAGACGGCATGTTCGATATCACCATCAAGGACAATTGGTTTTACACCTTGATGATCTTGCAACCGGAAGTTATTACAAAAGACATTTTCGCCGAGGGCTTGGAGCAAGTCCGCAAGAAGAAAGGGGACTCACCCATTTTATCCAAATTACGCCTGGCATATTTTGAAGAAGGTTTGTGCATGCAAATCATGCACATTGGACCATACGCCACCGA
>CAZMQE010000075.1:5925-11567 GCA_964568115.1 uncultured Anaerolinea sp. | reverse complement strand
CGTTGCAGGCGCAAGCCCCGGCTTTGTAAAGAAGCGTCCAGTTCGTTCAGTCCACGTTCGACGACCGAAGCCGACACATCCAGCGCCGTCGCCAGTTGGGCAGTCGGCACCGGTTCTGCGGCAACGAACAGCAACGCCTCCAATTTCACCGAAAGTGGCAATTCAGTTTCGATATTTTGCTCAACAATTTCTTCCGAGTCGCTCATGCTATAATTACTCCGCTTAACAAGTTACGCTTGACGATCTTTGATTTTCAAATGGTGGTCGAGTAGGGCTGAATGAAACCCGAAGCCCGCATCGAGACCACGAATTACGCCATACGGATCCCAAATGAAACAAAAAAAAACAGCTTTACCGATCTTTCTTATCACACTCATCAGCATGTCGCTGGCTTGCACCGTTTTCGTAGGCGGACCCGATTACTCAGACCTGACGCCCATTCCCGTTTCCACCGAAGCTGCTGAGAGCCTCAAAACGGAAATGCAAAAAGCTTTTGAGGCGGGCGCCCAAACCGGCATCGTCACACTCAACATCACCGAACCCCAGATCACCTCAGTGCTTGCCTTTCGCCTGCTATCAGATCCGAACATGCAAACCGACCAAAAACCCATGATCGCTGAACCACAAGTGTATTTGCGCGATGGTCAAATGAAGATCTACGGCAAATCACAACAAGGCATGTTCGCCGCCAACATCGGCATCATTGTCAACATGGGCGTGGATGAACTTGGCAAACCCAAGATCGAAATTGTCTCTGCCGATTTCGGTCCTTTCCCGGCGCCTGCAGGCATCAACAACGCGCTCACAGCGATGATCGACGAAGCCTACACTGGCGCCATCGGACCCGCAGCAACCGGCTTCCGCATCGAGACCATCACGATCGCAGATGGCATCATGACGATCACTGGACGCATCAAGTAGCGCACGGATTATACACCAGACGAAATGCCTCGCTTCTTCCCCAGCCGACGCCTGCTCATCTTTCTCCTGGCATTCACCTTGCTGACGTCTTGCCGTTCCCCGCAAGTGACCAGCCCCGATATCACGATCAGCATCACCGCCGATGGCAAAGCGCAAACGGTCACCGTCCCAGCCGGGAGCACAGTGACGCAGGCATTTCAAGCAGCTGGCATCACGCTTGAAAGCCTCGACCGCACGGAGCCTCCACCCTACACAGTATTAAATAATGGCGATGAGCTAACACTCACCCGCGTCAAGGAAGTTTTTGAAACCGAAGAAAAGGTTATCCCCTTCGAAAGACAGGTTGCCCGCAATGAATCCTTGCCCGAAGGCGAAACCCGGCTCGTACAAGCCGGTACGAACGGCAAGGAAGAACTCACGTACCGCATTGTGCTGGAAAATGACGTAGAGATCAGCAGGTCGGTTGTGAAATCCGTGATCCTGCAAGATGCCGCACCCGAGATCGTCATGGTTGGCGCACAATCATCCTTTGCGCCGTTACCCATTCCGGGCAAATTGGTTTATCTCTCCGGTGGCAATGCCTGGATCATGGATACATCCACTGCCAACCGCACACCGCTGGTCACCACCGGCGATCTCGATGGACGTATCTTTGAGCTTTCGCCCAATGGCAATTATCTGATCTATACGCGTAAATCCACCAAGCCCGCCGATCAAGAGATCAACACGCTCTGGGGTATCCGCACGACTGGTGGCAAACAGATCAGCACCGGCATCGTGAATGTCGTCCACTTTGCCGATTGGATTCCAAACACAAATTCTTTTGCCTATTCCACAGTGGAACCCAGAAGCACCGCACCCGGCTGGCAGGCAAATAATGATCTGCAACGCTATAGCATTACCACTGGCGAGAAAAGAAAAATTCTCGAGGCGAACAGCGGCGGCGTATATGGCTGGTGGGGTATGACCTTTGCTTATTCCGCAGAAGGAAAATTGGCATACGCCCGTCCCGATGGCATCGGTACCGTTGACATTGATGGCAAGGCACTCAAACCATTACTCAATATCACGCCGCTCAACACTCATAGTGACTGGGCTTGGCTGCCCTCCATTGCCTGGGGTGCAGACGGGAAAACACTGTACTACATCACCCACGCTCCCCCGCCCAGTCTGGTAAGCGAAGAAGACTCGCCGTTCTTTGATATGGGCGCAACCTCATTTTCCAATGACGCCACCGTGCAAATTGCGGAATTAACAGGAATGTTTGCCTACCCGTCAGTTTCTTCGATACAATCAAGTGCCCGAGAACGTCCGTACTTGGTGGCGTACCTGCAAGCCATCTTCCCGGAACAAAGTGAGACCAGCCGCTACCGCGTCGTCGTGATGGACCGCGATGGCTCGAACCGCCGAACAGTTTTCCCGGCGAATGATGCGCCCGGTCTCGAGCCGCAGACACCTGCCTGGGCGCCAGAAGCCATCCCAGGGCAGAGCGGTGATTTCATCGCCGTCATTTATCAAGGGAATTTGTGGCTCGTGGATAGCGGCAATAGTCAAGCCTATCAAGTGACCGGCGATGGACTGGTCACACGAATTGATTGGAAGTAAATTATCTTGAATTGTTCATTCTGGGCAGTCATACGATAATATTTTTTATAGAGAGGCTATCATATGCGTATTTTGATCACTGGAGCAGCCGGGTTTCTCGGCTCACATTTATGCGACCGTCTACTTAAAGAAGGTCACGAAGTCATCGGGCTCGACAATTTCATCACAGGCAACCCAGATAATATTGCCCACTTGATGGGGAATGAAAAATTTTCCTTTCAAAAGCACGATGTATCCAATTACATTTTTGTGCGCAACAAAGTGGATGCGGTGATGCACTTCGCTTCGCCTGCCAGTCCAAATCCGCTTTCACCGGCAGGCTATTTCAATTTACCCATTCAAACCATGAAAGCTGGCGCACTTGGGACACATAACTGCTTGGGTGTGGCGCGGGCAAATAACGCACGCTTTTTGATCGCCTCGACCAGTGAGATCTATGGTGATCCATTGGTGCATCCGCAAACCGAGGATTACGCGGGCAATGTAGACCCGGTCGGTCCACGCGCCGTTTACGATGAAGCGAAACGGTTTGCCGAATCGATCACCATGGCATATCACCGCTACCATAATGTGGACACACGTATCGTGCGCATCTTCAACACCTATGGCCCGCGCATGGACCTGGAAGACGGTCGTGCTCTGCCAAATCTGCTCAAACAAGCCTTGTTGGGTCAACCGCTGACGGTGTACGGCGACGGCGGTCAAACACGTTCTTTCTGCTACGTGGACGATCTGATCGAAGGCATCGTCGCGTTGCTGTATTCTGACGAGCACCTGCCAGTTAATATTGGTAACCAACACGAGATGACCATCCTCCAATTCGCAGAGACGATCAACCGCCTGACAGAGAACAAGGGCGGCATTACGTTCGTCAAAGATGCGCGCAGTGTGCGCGATCCCCAGCAACGCCAACCTGATATCACCCGGGCGCGCAACATCTTGAAGTGGGAACCCAGGATCGGACTGGAGGAAGGCTTGCACAAGACCATCCCGTATTTTAGAAAGAAGTTAGGTCTTGGATGATTCTGACCGATGATCGTGAACGCGTACGCTTTCTGAAATTTGTCGCCGTTGGAGCCATTGGGTCCATTGTTGATATTGGTGTGATGAATCTGTTGACCCATTTGTTTGAAATGCAATTGGTTTATGCTGGAAGTATTTCTTTTGTTTGCGCTGTGTTCAGTAACTTCACTCTCAATCGTTATTGGACTTATCCCGATTCGCGCTCACGTCCACTGTTACACCAATTAGGCATGTTCTTTCTGGTCAACTCCATCGGGATTGGAATCCGCATCCCTACCCTGCATTATGTTGAACCCTTCATGGCAAAAGAATTCGAAAGTATGGTACATCTTTCACAAGCTACCGCTGAGTCGCTTGCCAAGAACGCCACTCTGATCCTGGCTATTGGAATTGTTATGATCTGGAATTTTTTCGTAAACCGGTATTGGACGTATAATGACGTAGACTAAGTTTTCAAGGGTACACCATGACAACTCAAACCCCTCAGCATCGAATTATCCCGATCTACACATCACGCGGTGAAGCAGAAGCCTTCCTGGTATTCCCATATATATTCAATCGAAACGGCGAATGGGTTGGATGGGCAACACCCCAACGAGAAATTTACTCAGTGCTGGGATATTATGTGGGCACACTCACAAACGATGCCCGCATTGTCCGCAAGCGTTCCGAGGATGAAATGAGGCAGCGGCTGAAACCGCCTCCAAAACCTGGCAAGATCTCCACGCCGGCAAGCATTCCACTGGCGCCTTTGATGCAAGACCTGACATACAGCATTATCGATGTGTTACAAGATGAACCTGAACGCCTGCACACCCTTGACGGCGGAGAGTTTCGTCAGGACATGGATTAAGCAACTCGAGACATTTTAGAAATGACTGACACTCTTCAAGCTAAACCAGTACGTGCCTCACGCGTCACACTTTCGCAACTCATGCATCCCGAACATGCCAACTTGCTCGGCAATGTACACGGCGGCTGGATCATGAAACTCGTGGACGAAGCTGGCGCCCTCGCTTGCATGCGCCATGCCCAAAGAAAAGTGGTCACCGTGGCGATCGACTCAATGACCTTTCGCCAGCCCATCCGCATTGGTGACTTGATCATCCTCAATGCCGAAGTAACCTATACGGGGCGAACTTCCATGGAAGCGGAAGTACAGGTGCTGGCAGAAAACCCCGTCACTGGCGAAAGAACCCACACGAACAATGCCTACCTTGTTTATGTAGCACTGGATGATGAAGGCAAACCTACCGCAGTGCCACCTTTGCGCCCTGAAACTGAAGATGAAAAACGCAAATGGGAGCAGGCAACCGAAAGACAGGAACGGAGACTCAAGCAAAAATGACCGAACCTGAACTTACCCAACCCGCACCTCAATCCGAACCCCAATCCGAGCCGAAAGATCGTGTGGCACACTCGATCCATAGTTTACGCGAACTGGTAGATTTTGTTGCTGGCAAATCGCTGCCGCCACTTGCGCCTGAAGAAGGGCGTGTTACCGAGAACCTGCCGTTCCCTTATCTGGCTATCGTTGGTCAATACGAAATGAAGCTGGCTTTATTGCTTGGCTTGATCAACCCCAACATTGGCGGGATCTTATTGGTCGGCCCGCGGGGCACAGCCAAGACAACTGCCGTCCGCAGTTTGTTGAATTTGTTGCCGATGGTAGAACGCAGTAATTGCCCATATGGTTGCTTGCCCGAGGATATAGAAGCTGGCGGTATTGATGCGGTCTGCCCGGATTGCGCTAAGAAATACGGTGAAGGCACCCAGCTGACATCGGCAGACCAAGTCCGCTTGATCGAGCTACCGTTGAATGCACGCATCGATGATGTAGTTGGCGGCATTGACGAGCGCGCCGCGCTCCATGAACGGATGCGCATCCGCCGTGGCATTTTGGCACAAGCGGATCGCAACCTGCTTTACATTGACGAGATCAATCTACTTGGCGATGACGTTATGGACTCCATTTTGGATGCTGCCGCGCAGGGATCATACACCGTCCGCCGTGGACCGCTTGCGGCAACATATCGTTCACGCTTTGTGTTGATCGGTTCGATGAATCCTGAAGAGGGAAAACTACGCCCGCA
>CAZMQE010000075.1:4047-5825 GCA_964568115.1 uncultured Anaerolinea sp. | reverse complement strand
GGTCGCGAAGAAGTGACCCTAGAAGACCTGAAAGCCGTTGCGCCGATGGCTTTGCGTTTACGGCGTTCGCTGTTCATGAATGAATATTTTGAGGGGCAGATCGGCGAAGAAAAAGAATTAACCAACATGCTGAAAAGCGTTGGCAATAAACCCAGTACCAAGAAACCCACTTCAAAAAAGAAACCGACAAGGAAAAAATGAGCGAGCTTGTCATTCCAAAAACAGTTTACCGTATCGAGACCGAGCGTCTCGTCGTCCGCTGTTGGGACCCGAAAGACGCCGCATTACTTCAAGAAGCTGCCGCTGCAAGCAAGGAACATCTGCTGCCGTTCATGCCCTGGGCAGTGAATGAACCACAAACTGTTGAGCAAAAAGTTGAGCTCACTCGCCGCTTCCGTGGTCTGTTCGATCGTGGCGAAGATTATGTGTATGGAATTTTCAATCGCGACGAAACACGCGCACTCGGCGGAACAGGTTTACACACCCGTTTGAAAGACAATGCACTCGAGATCGGTTATTGGCTGCACAAAGATTTCATCAACCAAGGCTTTATCACCGAATCATCTGCCGCATTAACCAAAGTTGCGTTTGAGCTTTATCACGTTGACCGCATGGAAATTCACTGCTCGGTTGAAAATCTCGCCAGCGCCTCGGTGCCGCGTAAACTTGGCTACGTTCATGAAGCGACACGCCGCAGGCTTAGCTTTGCCAACGGCAAAGCTACAGACTCAATGATCTGGACGTTATTCGCAGATGAATATCCAAACACGCCCAGCGCCTATGCCGTGATTCGCGCGTTCGATGTCGTTGGCAATTCGTTGTTATGAATTCCACCTTCAAAAATTATGTAAAAAATCCGATCTTGATTTTAATCGCCGTCAATATTTTGATCGGCTTATTTATTTTTCGTGATTATGGGCTCTCATGGGACGAGCCTCTATTTTACAGCTACGGCGACGCGCTGGGATATGCGTACACACCCAGCAATTGGTTCAGCTCAAACTTCGACCTCAACAACTCCTACGGCGCCAGCGGGGAAGACCACAAGACGCGCGGACCTGCTTATCTTTTTCTTGCACGCAATTTTGTATATGGATTGGAAAAACTCGGTTCAGACCCAGCCTCAAGCTGGCACCTGATTAATTTCCTTTTCTTCCAACTCGGCATTTACTTCCTGTATCGCATCTCGAAGCGTTGGATGAAACCTTCTGCCGCATTCGCCACTGCAGTCTTGTTCTCCACTCAACCGCTCCTATGGGGACACGCTTTCATCAATCCCAAAGACCCGCCCTTTCTGACATTCTTTCTTGCCTCTGTCTGTTTAGGCTTTGAGATGGTGGATAAGCTCGTAGATGATTCGCTTTCACAGAAACAAAAATTTATAAGCACCATTCTCCCTGCCGTCGCTCTCGGGATCACAACATCCATCCGCGTATTGGGTCCGCTGGCGGGGTTGCTTGTTTTCCTATATCTAGTCAGCACTCTAATTCAAAACAAAAACGCCAAATCATATAAACCTGCACTGGTTACATTTACAGGTTATGGTGGGCTAGTCATTCTTGCCATGTTCGTCACCTGGCCCTATCTTTGGGAAAACCCGCTCGCAAACTTCATGCACGTATTCCAGTTGATGTCGGATAACCCTACGCATCTCCCTGTGCTATTTGGCGGAAACGTATATCGCGCCGGTGAATTACCACGTCGCTACCTACCCTTTATGTTGGCAACCACACTAACAGAGCCTGTATGGCTGTTATTTATCTTCGGTCTGGTCAGTG
>CAZMQE010000075.1:0-3947 GCA_964568115.1 uncultured Anaerolinea sp. | reverse complement strand
TATTCCAATTACATCCCTATGAATATGCTTACTACAATTCGTTCGTCGGTGGGACGAACAACGTGTTTCGAGAATACGAAACCGATTACTGGCTAACATGCTATAAAGAAGCTGTTGAACAGCTCAACGCAACCACATCCGCGCCGATCAATCTTTTCGTCAAGCGCGAAGCCTATATTGCTGCAACGTATGCCAACAACAATATAAGCGTCCAGGATTTGCGCGGCGCGACCGATCAGGTTCAAGCTGGCGATTATGTCCTCATCAACACGCGGACAAACGAAGACAAGTCAACATTTAAGGACGCGCCAGTTGTGATTGAGATCAAGCGCGGTGAAGCGACATTCTGCATCATAAGGCAAATTCCATGACCACACATAAAGAACGAATACAAGCATGTATAAACGGAGAATTTATCGATCGGCCGCCCGTGGCATTGTGGCGGCACTTCCCCGTGGACGATCAGACGCCCGGGACACTTGCAAAAGCAACGCTTAACTTTCAGCAAACGTATGATTTTGATCTTGTCAAAGTGACACCAGCGTCTTCGTTCTGTGTCCGCGATTGGGGTGTTGAAGATGAATGGAAGGGTCACACCGAAGGGACGCGGCAATATACCAAACGCGTGATTCAGCACCCGCGCGACTGGGAACATTTGCCGGTACTCAATCCGTCTGCCCCACATCTTGCGGCACAGTTGGAATGTTTACGAATGATCCGCACCGAGCTTGGACCGGATACGCCCCTGCTGCAAACGATCTTCAATCCATTATCGCAAGCCAAGAATTTGGCGGGAAACGAAACGCTACTTGCACACCTGCGTTTATATCCCGAAGCCGTGATGAAGGGGCTCGCCACGATCGCTGAATCCACACGGCGGTTTGTAGAAGCTTGTGTTGGAACAGGAATTGATGGTGTTTTTTATGCTATCCAACATGCACAGGCAGGTTTGCTGACTCTGCACGAATATGAAACCTTCGGGCTACCCGGCGACTTGCAAGTCCTTGAACCAGCTCGGGAATTGATGTGTAATTTACTGCATTTACATGGACGGGACGTATATTTCTCAGCTGTTCCCTATCTCCACTTCCCCATCGTGAACTGGCATGACCGCGAAACACATCCGTCACTGGCTGAGGCACAACAACTTTTTGCAGGAGTGGCATGCGGAGGCTTGAGACAGGATACGCTGGTTTACAAGGATCAGACCGAAGTCCAGAAAGAAGCGGCGGATGCCATCCAGCAGACCGGCGGAAAACGATTTATGTTAGGCACGGGATGTGTTGTCCCGATCATTGCGTCGCACGGAAATATCCTGGCGGCAAGAAAGAGTGTCGAATGAGTCTCAGAGTGATTACCGGCAAGGCCGGTGGACGAAAATTAAAATCAGTGCCCGGCGATACCACCCGCCCCATTACTGACCGCGCGAAAGAAGCGCTATTCAATATTCTTGCGGGTGATGTGATCGATTCAAATTGGTGGGATGTATTTGCAGGCACCGGCGCCGTTGGCATTGAGGCGTTGAGTCGCGGTGCGGCGTTCGTGCGGTTTTCAGATATGAACCGCGCGCCCATCGAAACAATTACTTCCAACGTGGAGCACTGTGGATTCAAATCACAAGCTGAGATCCGCCGTGCCGATGCGTTTGCCTATCTCGCCCAGCCGCCAGATAAAAAATTTGAATATATCTATATCGCGCCGCCACAATTCAAGGAAATGTGGGTCAAAGCATTAGAGCTTGTGGATGACAACATAGAGTGGCTGACCGATGATGCCTGGGTGGTCGTGCAAATTGCACCGAGCGAATATCGCAGGAATGCAGCGCCAGCTTTGAAAAACCTGGTGGAATTCGAGCAACGCAAATATGGTACTACGTTGCTTGTCTTCTATGAGAGAAAAGAAGCTTAACCAGCTCTTGCGGAGGCTAAGCCCCCGCAAGAGCTTTAATTACTTCCAAGGCAAAACGATGAGTGAGTTATTGATATCTGCGGCGCGACCGAGATAAGGCAAGCCCCAGGCTTCAGAGATGGTCTTTAGCAAGGAGTAATGAGTATAGGGTGTGCTATCTTCAAAGCCGTTTTTGACAAGCGGGGAATATAAGACCACGGGCACACGTCCGCCTGCTTCTTCAGGCAGACCACAGCAGGAGTGATTCCCCTGCCCTTCTTCAAATAACATCACCAGCAAATAAGAGTCGCCCGTAGCATCCAAGGCAGGAACCAAGGTGCCTAGCAGATTCGTCAACCAGGCGTCGGACACATCGAGGTCGCAATCGTGCGAGTCGTTGCAAATGTTCGGTTTAATGAAAAGGAAATTCGGAAGCGCATCAGCTTCGATATCCGTTTGAAGCGCGGTGAGCGGAACGACCGAACGTTCACAGCGCGCAACATCCAATCGGATCGGGTCGAAGTAAATGAACGGATTGTGCTTCTGCACATAGGTCAGCGTATCCCCTACGAAACACGGCTCGGGCATGTCTTCCTGATAGGTCTTCCAGGTGCGCCCGGTGGCTTCGATAAGATCGGGCAGGCTGGGCGCATCGATGAAACAATCTTTGCAGTTGGATGTGATGCCAAACGTATCACCACCCATCAACGCGATGTAATTCGGCAGGCTGGGATGGATGACGGCGTAATACTGCGTCAACAAAGTATATTCACTGGCGAGCTTGTTGTAATTTGGCATGAGGGGGTTGCCAATGACGGAACCGAACTCCTTGTTCTCGAACATGATGATGGCGATATGTTCGAAGTTCGGGACAAGTGGTTTGGGCGTCGCAGTCGGCGAAGGATTTGAGGTCGGTGTTTGGGTGGGAGTGGAAGTTGAGGTTGGGTAAGGAGTTACCGTAAGCAGCGGCGGAAGCGTTGGAATTATCGTAGGCGCGCTGGTACAAGCGGCAAGAAGTAGAAAAATTAACGAGGTGAGAAAAAGTTTTGTTTTCATGGTTGTGTGAGATAGATTATACAACTACACGGTAGCCTTATACTACCAGCGAATTCGGAGAACACATTTCCCAAAATCCCGTATAATTCCTTGCAGTGACATGATTATTCCAACTCATGCGCACTCACTTGGTGACCTGCATGCTACAATCAGGCAGTTGGAAACAGAGGTTGCACATCCATGACCACACGCCGAGCCCCATCTAAAATCATCCCACGCGCCTTCCCTGGCATTAAGCCAGGCGAGATCGAAGTGCTGATCGCCCATAGCCAGGTCCGCGCTTATCCGCCGGGAGCTGTCCTGTGCCGCGAGAATGCGACCGAGGATCGTTTTTACATGATCCTGGAAGGCGATGTGGAAGTCACTAAGAATATCAACAACAACGAAACCCGCCTGCTCAAGACTCTGAGCGCCGGAGATTTCTTTGGTGAAATGGCGCTGATCCATAATGCGCCGCGTGCGGCAACTGTCACAGCCAAAACAGACCTCACCACCCTTGAATTGGATAAAGCCGCCTTTGACCGGGTATTGCATAACAGCAGCAGTATCGCCATGGCAATGGTCAGTGAGATCAGCAATCGCCTGCGCTCCAACGATCAGCTGGCAGTGGACGACCTGCGCATGCGCGCCAGCGAACTGGCTGAGGCGTACCAGAAACTTGCCGAGCAGGATCTGGCGCGGCGCGAATTTCTCACCAACATTGCGCACGAACTACGCACGCCGCTGATGGTGGCGAGCGGATACCTCCAGATGCTGCAAAGAGGCATCGTCAGCGGCGAACAGCTTACGGCTGGGATCGATGCGGTGGTACGCAACGTCCAGCGCATCACTACGCTCGTCAACGATATCCTGTTTCTGCAAGAGATGGATCTGGTGCTGCCTGAATTCCAGGCTGTGGATATGAACGAGGTCGCCCGGCGCGTGGTGGAGAAGTATGCGGAAGTCGCCAAAAAACTGCATGTGAATTTGCGCCTCATTCCCACCCCGGGCCTGTCACCGGTTTC
>CAZMQE010000074.1:6873-11863 GCA_964568115.1 uncultured Anaerolinea sp. | reverse complement strand
TTATAAAACAGCATTCGTCATTGCGAGACCCCGACAGGGGTCGAAGCAATCTCCTCGCAATGACGGGAAAAGACACCATGAAATTTGCAACGATATCAACGCATCACGCTACGTCCCAGCCTGCGCTCGTGGACGGAGACCGAGTCTACACCCTGCCCTTCGCCGACATGTATGCAGTCATGGCTGTCGGCGCGGAAGTTGCCGCCAGCAAGAAATCCAGCGATTCGCTTTCACTCGACGAAGTAACATTTCTTTCGCCGTTGAAGCCCAACACCCTGCGTGATGGCTACGCCTTCGAACAACATGTCATGACTGCTAACCGCAACCGCGGACGCGATGTACCGCAAGAGTGGTATGAATTCCCAGTTTTCTATTTCACGAATCCGAATGCAGTGTTCGGGCACGATGACGTGATTCCCTATCCACATTACACGAAGGCGATGGATTACGAATTGGAAGTCGCGATTGTGATCGGCAAGGGCGGCATGAATATCAAAGCTGAAGACGCCGAACAACACATCTTCGGCTACACCATCTTCAACGACTGGTCAGCGCGCGATGTGCAGAGGAAAGAAATGGCTGTGGGACTTGGTCCAGCCAAGGGCAAGGATTTTGCGTCAGCATTTGGACCAGTCATCGTCACGCGTGATGCGCTGGCAGATAAAGCAGAGGGACGACCGGGTGTGTTCAATCTTGAGATGTCGGCAAGAGTCAACGGTGTGGAAATGTCCCGCGGCAACTTCAAGGATATGAAATGGTCATTCGGCGAGATCATCGCCCGTGCATCTGATTCAGTGATGCTCTTTCCCGGTGATGTGATCGGCTCAGGGACAGTTGGCACAGGCTGTTTGCTTGAGCTGACGAAGTTTCAAGGTCCATGGTTAAATTCTGGTGATGTGGTTGAATTAGAGATCGAAAGGATCGGTATTTTGAGGAACACGGTTGGACCTTCAGGCGTCTGAAAACCAAGCATGAATTTGCTTGAAGGAGAGAACATGAAACCCAAATCTTTACTCGCCATAGGCGCACTGGTGCTTGCGATCATGGCATGCAATCTGCCATCCATAACCACACCTGCGTCACCAACAAATCCCGGCGAGCCCCCAGGAACGGCACTCGTACCTACCGATACACCGATCCCAACTGGCAATACGGTAACGCTCAACAACGTCGCGTTCACCATTCCGCAAGACGTAGCCAAAGATGCGCTGACGGAAATGATCGCAGCGGTCACCGACCCGAACGCTGCGCCCTGGGAAATGAAACCTGAACATCTGGAATTTACACTGACCAGTTACCAACTGCAGGATAAATTCCATCAGCCCAAGATATACGTCTACCCCGCACAAGAGTTCGCCGCGGATTCGGGTGCCGCCGAAAGTATTCGCCGCTTGCAGGCAATTCTTTCGAATACCACTCCGCCGACCGCAGATAATCTGCCCTTTGTGCCGTTCTTCAATGCGGGTCAGGTTTTTGCGGCACAGATCCAAACGATAAAATTTCAAAATGGATCGGGTGTCCGCTTCCTGACAGAGTACGCGCAATATTTTGCGACCATCAATAACCACGATCTCATTTATGAGTTCCAGGGATTAACCACGGACGGAAAATACTACATCATCGCCATCCTGCCCGTGACTGCTCCCATGCTCGCACCAGATGAAAAGCCCGATTCACCTGTTCCATCAGACGGCGTGCCTTTCCCTGGATACGACGACCCTAACGCCGATTATGTCAGCTACTACAATGCGATCGCTGAAAAGCTCAACACGGCTGCGTCTGAAACCTTTTCCCCAACCCTGACTACACTGGATAATCTCATCCAGTCCATCACCATTACACCCTAACGTTCGACTAAACCACGTTCAGCGCTTCGTACGGAGGAACACCGCCTTGCAAAATATCTACGGTCTTGAAGATGGTTTATATCATCCTGATGTGTTCAAATCCCTGTTGGCTCATCAGGTGAACATGTCGCGGCGCTATGGAGATTCCCTGACCCTGGTCAAACTTTTCGTTGAGGTAGATCCGGCTCATCCAGAAACCCGGAACGACGCGGAACTTTTTGTGATAAACAAGCTGCGCCTTGAGCTGCGCGAAACTGATATTCCATGCAAACAGGGTCAGGAATTCCTGATCCTGCTGCCGTCCACGAGCACACCGGGAGCGCGTACCGCCTGTGAACGGCTTAAAAAGAAAATCACCACCGAGGCAACAGAAAACCTCAACCTGTCTCTGTTTATGGGTATAGCTTCCATACCCGCCCACACTGCCATCACAAGTGAAGAATTTTCGCAGAACGCAGCGCGCGCGCTTCAACATGCGCGCGCGAACGGACTGAACAGCGTGGTTGCATTTTCTGATGTGATCAAAGATTAAGGAGTTATCATGCCCTTCTATCATAAGCTCGGACAGATCCCCCACAAACGCCATACACAATTTCGCAAACCCAACGGCGAACTATATCGCGAAGAGTTGATGGGGTTGGAGGGATTCTCCTCGCTGCAATCGATCCTCTATCACAACTTCATCCCTCCGCGCGTCAAGCGGACAGAAGATCTCGGCTCTTGCCTCCCCGAAACTGTGGACTTCGGTCCGATCCGTCACCGCGCCCTTAGGACTTCGGATATTCCGTTGGGCAGCGATGCAGTCTCAGCGCGGATTCCACTACTCGCAAACAAAGATGTGATCCTTGGCGTGGCACGTGCCAGCCAGAGCATGGATTATTTCTACCGCAACGCGCAAGCCTACGAAACCTGGTGGGTGCATGAAGGCAGCGGCGTGTTGAAATCCCAATTCGGGAATCTCAAATTCCGTAAAGGTGATTACATCGTCATTCCATTTGGCACAACCTGGCAACTGCACATCGACGGCAGCGAAGCCAGATTTTTCACCATTGAGAATCCGTCACAGATCGAACCACCCAAAAGATACCGCAACAATTTCGGTCAATTGCTTGAGCATGCGCCATATTGCGAACGCGACATCCGCGTGCCCGACGAACTCGAAACTCACACAGAGCGCGGCGAGTAT
The DNA here is from genome assembly GCA_964568115.1 of uncultured Anaerolinea sp. Classification (GTDB taxonomy): domain Bacteria; phylum Chloroflexota; class Anaerolineae; order Anaerolineales; family Villigracilaceae; genus Defluviilinea. The sequence continues at coordinate 8,830 of CAZMQE010000074.1, read as the reverse complement.
GAAGTCCGCATCAAAGTGCGTGACCGGTTAAGCCAGCACATTCTTGATTACCATCCCTTTGATGTTGTCGGCTGGGACGGCTATCTCTATCCGTGGATCTTCAACATCGAAGACTTTGAGCCCATCACGGGACGAGTCCATCAACCGCCCCCAGTGCATCAAACCTTTGATGCGCACAACTTTGTCGTCTGCTCCTTCGTCCCGCGCTTGTTTGACTATCATCCCGATGCCATCCCCGCGCCGTACAACCACTCGAACGTCAACTCCGATGAAGTGATCTATTATGCCGAAGGCAACTTCATGTCCCGCAAAGGCATTGACCGCAGTGACATCTCGCTGCATCCGTATGGACTGCCGCACGGTCCACAACCCGGAATGACCGAAGCCTCTATTGGCAAAAAGGAAACGCAGGAACTGGCTGTGATGGTGGATACGTTCTATCCCTTGCAACTCACCAAGCAAGCGCTTGAAATGGAAAAAGAATACCAGTCCACGTGGCTGGAAGGAAACGGCGAATAAAAATTATAGACTTCGGAAGTTTTGAAAACTTCCGAAGTCTGCTTATAATCAGCCTATGAAAACAAAACCTACATCCCCTGACGCAAATTTCAAAGCCATCTCCAATCGCATTCAAAAAGAAATGAAGCGCCTGCACGTCCCCGGCGTTTCGATCGGCATTTATCACCAAGGCAAAGAATGGACTGCCGGCTTCGGTGCGACCAACCTTGAACACCCACTGCCTGTAACACCCGATACGCTCTTCCAAACCGGTTCGATCAGCAAGACCTTTACCGGCACATTGCTGATGATGCTTGCGGAACAAGGCAAGATTGACCTCGATGCCCCCGTCCGCAAGTACATCAAGGATTTCAAACTCAGCGATGAAAGTGTAGCAAAGAAAGCTACGATCAGACATCTGCTCACCCACACCGGCGGCTGGGTCGGTGATTACTTCAACGATTTTGGCAATGGCGACGATGCGCTCGACAAGATGGTGAAAGATATCGCCAAACTTCCGCAAGTCCAGCCCCTCGGGAAGATCTGGTCTTATAACAATGCCGGTTTCAATATTGCTTCGCGTGTGATCGAAGTGGTCACCAAAAAACCATACGAACAAGCCTTGCAGGAAATGTTGTTGAATCCGCTCGGCTTGAATATGACCTACCTATACCCAAGCGACGTACTCTTCACGCATCGCTTTGTCGTTGGGCACTATCGCAAAAATAAACAAACGCACGTGGCACGTCCCTGGGCAATTGGACGGGCAGGCAACGGCGTCGGCGGAGTCGTGAGCACCGTCAAAGACCTGCTCACGTATGCACGCTTCCACATGGGCAGCGGAAAGTCACCATCGGGCAATAAGATCGTTAAACGTAAATCACTGGAAGCCATGCGCGTCAAACAAGTCAATGCTGGCGGACGCGGCGATATGGGCATCACCTGGTTCATTCGTTATGCCGATGATCTCACTGCTTACGCCCACGGCGGCGCGACGCACGGTCAACAGGCATATTTTTTCTACATCCCTGAAAAAGATTTTGCACTCGCCATCCTCACCAACAGCGATGACGGTGGCATTATCACCGCGCAAACTTTTGGTTTGGCACTTGAGTTATATTTCAACATCAAACTCACATCGCCCCAGCCTCTCGCAACTCCGCAGGAACTCAAAGAGTTCAGCGGGCGTTATAAGATAGGCACCGAATGTTTTGATATCAAGGTCAAAGGTAAACACCTCATCTATCATCACATCCCGCTCGGCGGCTTCCCCACGCCCGAAACTCCGCCTGGTCCCGCCATGCCGCCCATGCGTTTCGCGTTTTACGATCGAGACAAACTCATCGGCTTGGACGAACCCTACAACGGCGCGCTCGGCGATATCATTCGCGATGAGCAGGGACGCGTGGAATATTTTAGAGTTGGCGGACGCGCGCACAAGAAAATCTCGTAGGATGTA
>CAZMQE010000074.1:3795-6773 GCA_964568115.1 uncultured Anaerolinea sp. | reverse complement strand
GACCAAGCCGCGACCATCATCGCCGCAACTTTACAGGAGGGCTTGCGCAACGGCGCAGACGTTCCCATCACTGCAACGTTCTCGCCAGTACCGCAGGTCTCCGCCACAATCGGCACCGCTGGACCAACAGCCACCATCACACCTACCTACTCTGTGCCCATGCTCACCCTACGGGAACAGACCAACTGTCGCACGGGTCCCGGGCAAAACTACGAAATTCTATTTTCGTATGTCAAAGGTTTCAAAACAGAAATACTCGGTTATTACCCACAGGAAAACTACTGGCTGATCAAATCACCTGAAAGCGCAACCGGCGAATGCTGGCTCTGGGGCGAATACGCAGATATCAGCGGCAGCTATTGGGTGGTCGCCAGCGTCACACCACCGCCAACTCCCACCATGTCCCTGCCTAAAGGACCATCGGTAAAATGGGAATTCAACTGTGACTATGCCGCCAGCCAAATGGAAGTCGCCTTCACCTGGACCGACAACGCCACAAACGAAACCGGCTATCGCTTGATCCGCAACGACCAAGCTGTCATGGAGTTACCTGCCGATACCACCGCCTATAAAGATATATTTACTTTTGTATCCGGGGAAAAGGTGCTCTATCAGATCGAGGTCTATAACATCACTGGTTTTACGCGCAGCCCAGTGATTGCGGTTACGTGTTGAGAAAGTAAGGAACACACCTGTAGGCAATAAAACAAAAAACCTCCGAGTTCTTTGAGAACTCGGAGGTTTGCTTTTACTCTTCGCCGATCTGTTCCTTGATCTTCTTGGTCTGCTTGCCGCGCTCATCAGTTTTGAGAATGCGCTTGCGGATGCGATAATTTTCAGGCGTGATCTCAAGTAGTTCATCGTCAGAGAGATATTCAATCGCCTCGTCCAGAGACATGCGTCGGGGCGGAGTGAGGCGGATTTCCATATCGCCACCGGCTGAACGGATATTCGTCAAATGTTTTTTCTTGCAGACGTTGATCGGCATGTCCTGTCCGCGGGTGTTTTCGCCGATGACCATGCCTTCATAAACTTTAACGCCAGGTCCGACAAACAACGTGCCGCGTTCTTCAGCATTCTTCAAGGCATACGCTGTTGTATCGCCAGCTTCCCATGCCACCAACGAACCGGTCGTGCGTGTGGACATTGGCCCGGACATTTCATCGTAACCGCGGAAGATGGTGTGCATCACACCCGCGCCGCGTGTGGAGGTAAGGAATTGATAACGGAAACCAAGCAAGCCGCGGGTTGGCGCAACATACACCAGGCGTGTCATGCCCTGACCAGCGTCATGCATCTCTTGCATGAGACCACGTCTCACTCCAAGCATTTCCACTACTGCGCCAACAGTTTCGTTACTGGTTTCGATATGGACTTCTTCGTAAGGCTCGAGCAATGCTCCATCGTCAGCTTTGTGGAAGATTACTTCAGGGCGCGAGACTTGAAATTCATACCCTTCGCGGCGCATGGTTTCGATGAGGATACCAAGATGCAACTCACCACGACCTGAAACAAGGAAGTTTTCAGCCGAGTCAGTTTCTTCGACACGCAAAGATACATTGGTGCGCAATTCATCAAACAAGCGTTCACGCAATTTGCGGGAGGTGCTCCACGTGCCTTCCAAGCCAGTGAATGGTGATGTGTTCACACCAAACGTCATGCGGACAGTGGGTTCTTCCACTTTGATGGTGGGCAACGCAACGGGATTAATGGGATCAGCAAGGGTTTCACCAATGCCGATCTCGCTCAAGCCAGCGAGCGAAACAATATCGCCAGCAGTGGCTGAGGTAATTTCAACTTTGTTCAAACCCTGGAAGGTATATAAGTATTTGGCTTGTTCCGGAAGAGTGCGACCATCCACCGTCATGCGGGCAAGTTTCTGATTGGCTTTGATCGTACCAGCGAAGATACGCCCAATGGCAGTGACACCGCGATAATCATCGTAACCGAGGGTCGTGACCAGCAACTGCAACGGTGCATCAGGGTCAACCTTCGGCGCGGGGATGTGTTTAAGGATCACGTCAAACAAAGGCTGAAGATCAGGACCCAATTCAGGGGTGAGTCCGGCGCGTTGGTCAATACCGATGGCGTAGATGACGGGGAAATCCGCTTGCTCTTCGGACGCACCGAGTTCGATGAATAAGTCAAAGGTTTCGTTGAGTACACGTTCGGGCTCGGCATCTTTGCGATCGATCTTGTTGATCACTACGATGGCTTTGTGTCCCATCGAGAGAGCTTTCTTGAGCACAAAGCGCGTTTGCGGCATGGGACCTTCCGCCGCATCCACGAGCAGGAGCACGCCATCCACCATGTTCATCACGCGTTCCACTTCACCGCCGAAGTCGGCGTGTCCGGGAGTATCCACGATGTTGATCTTGATGGTCTTGCCAGTGACAGGGTCAGGGAGTGTAATGGCGGTGTTCTTGGCAAGGATGGTAATGCCGCGTTCACGTTCGAGGTCGTTCGAATCCATGACGCGTTCTTCCACGTGTTGGTTATCGCGGAAGGTGTGCGATTGGCGCAGGAGCCCATCCACGAGCGTGGTTTTGCCGTGGTCTACGTGGGCAATGATGGCGATGTTACGGAGGTCGGTTCTTTCGGTTAGCATTTTTCTTCTTCCAGTAAAGACTTCGGAAGTCTTCGATAAAGATTTTGGATTTTGAAGACTTCGGAAAAGACTTCCGAAGTCTGTAGTTATTACACACAAAAACCCCCGACGGGGAAAGCCGAGGGTTCTTTCTTGGTAAAACAACGAGTTCGGCGTGCGGCTTGTATTCTATCAGATTGTTTGCGATTTGGGCAGGGAATGATATACTTGATGCTATGAGATACGAACAATCTGGCAACATTTTCTTGTGCATCGGTATGCGTGGCTTCAACAACGCTGGGCTGCCTCGAATCGCGCCTGTTGCCCAGAGATAATTTCTTTCCTTTTCTCTCTCACGCCGCAGGAACGCCTGCGGCGTTTTTATTTAAGT
>CAZMQE010000074.1:2574-3695 GCA_964568115.1 uncultured Anaerolinea sp. | reverse complement strand
TCGAAACCACCAATAACAAGTAAACACGAAAATAATTATCGGTTTGTAACTGGTGGTTTCGATACGGGCGAGAAAATCACTCGCCCTACTCAACCGCCAGAGTAAAATGGAGTACACATGATCTCAATTACAGTTTCAAATGCCACCATCATCCTCGGTTCACGCGCCATCTTCCGCGACTTGAACTGGGAAATCCAACATGACCAGAAGATCGGGCTGATCGGTCCGAATGGTGCGGGGAAATCGTCCCTGTTGAAGTTGATCGTGGGCGAACATGAACCCGAAAAAGGCGGAGCGGTTATCCGTGCCAAGGGCGTGACGGTTGGCTATCTCCCTCAGCATCCCGAATTTGACCCGGAGCGGACTGCTATAGCGCTGGCACTTGAAGGCAACGCGCGTGTGGCAGAAATTGACGCGGAATTACAGCGGATTGAATCCAAGTTGGGCGAGCCGGATGTGTACAACAACCCCAAAGCGCTGGAGCGCGCGCTGGATACACAGCATAAATTATTAGAAGAGTTCAAGTCACTGGGCGGATTGAATTACGAATCACGCGTCCGTGAAATTTTGCGTGGACTTGGTCTGCCCGAATCTGATTTTGAGAAACCTGTCGGCGTGTTGAGCGGTGGACAGAAAAAGTTGATCGGATTGGCACGCTTGCTGTTGGCAAATCCCACCGTGTTGTTATTGGATGAGCCCGATAATCACCTCGATATGCCGGGTAAGGCATTTCTTGAAAAATTGATCAACACCTATGAAGGCGCAGTGGTCATCATATCGCATGACCGCTACATTCTCGATGCCGTTGCCACGCATATTGCCGAGATCGAAGATGGGAAGATCGCCACTTTCATGGGCAATTACACTGAATACATCGTGGATAAGGAAGAACGACTTGCTCGGCAAGAGGAGCTATATAACGTTCAACAACGCGAGATCGGGCGCATGGAAATCGCCATCAAACGCTTTGCCATGTGGGCTAAAGTCTATGACAATGAGAAAATGGCTATCAAAGCCCGGTCCATGCAAAAGCGGCTCGATAAGATGGACAAGATCGAACGCCCCATTACAGAACGCCGCAAAATGGATCTGGCGCTCAACGGCTGGCGTGGATCGAATCA
>CAZMQE010000074.1:0-2474 GCA_964568115.1 uncultured Anaerolinea sp. | reverse complement strand
AGCGGCGGGTATAGCGATTATGCGGCAAAGGCTGGTGTCAACATGTTCGGAGCGAAGCAGGCAAAGGCGTAGAAAGAATCCGCTCCCAGTCCACCTGGAACTGGCTTGGGAGCGAAAACGTCTCATTAAGATGCACAACTCATGCGAAAAATCCAAAAAGTGTTCGATGGTATAATCTTGCCGATATGCTCCAGGATAACTCTTCTCAAAAATCACAAATATGCCCCACCTGCGGCACACGCCTGACCGAAAACGCCACCCGCTGTTTGGTGTGCGGAACCGAACTCACCGCGAAAGCCGCTACAAAATCAAAAAAAGCAGATACCACCGTCCAAGCCAGCCGCATGCCTGAGATCACACTCACGCTGCCGGCGGCGTTGGGCGCGCTCGTGATCATTCTCTTGATCGGCGCGGCAGTGGTTTATTTCAGTTTGCAAGCCGGTATTGGCGGCAAGCTGGAGGAACCCACTCCGGTCATGTCACCAACCGCCACAGCTACCATCACCCCCACAGGCACAGAAATTCCCACTTCAACGAACATACCCACAGAAACTCCGTTGCCGCCTTTTGAATACATTGTACGGACGGGCGAAACGTGCGGTGTTATTTCAGCCACCTTCAAAGTTTCAGTACAAAGTATCATTGTGCTAAATCAATTATCTTCTGAATGTTTTGTATCGGTTGGGCAGAAACTACAGATACCCTATCCAACGGCTACACCTGCACCGCCCCCCACCGCCATCCCCAACGAAGCCACGCAGACCGCACAAGCTTGTGAAAAGGTTGCTTACACGGTTCAAGCGAACGATACACTTTCGAGTATCTCTGGAACGTACAACGTGCCACAGGATGCGATCAAATTCTACAACGGACTTTCGTCAGATACCGTTTTTGTAGGAAATACGATCGTCATCCCGTTATGTGAACGTTTTGCCACACCCGGACCAACACCCACTGCGACGCTCCCGCCTCCCTACCCCGCCGTGCCTCTGCTTCTGCCTGCGGACGGCGCTGCCTTCACCCTGGCAAATGACGTAGTCACATTGCAATGGGCATCCATTGGAACCTTGCGCGATAACGAAAGATACCAGGTCACGATCCTGGATGTGACCTCCGGTGAGGGCTTACGCCAAACCGATTATGTGACCGATACAAAATATATCGTGCCGACATCCTTCCGTCCGAATGATAACCTGGCGCATGTCATCCGCTGGTGGGTCACCACCGTCCGCCAAAATGGCGTGGATGAGCAGGGACAGCCGATCTATGTCTCTGCGGGTGCGATCAGCGATGAACGCGTCTTCTCATGGGTGGGCGTGGCAATTCAGAGTTCGCCAAGCCCGTAGTTAAAAGGGTTTTACGACACACGAACAAACCACCATATCTGGAAAGCTGAAAGAAACAAGATGTGGTGGTTTTCGTTTAAGGAGTAGCAAATGGATATTCGCTCATACAACCGCGACGCATGGAACAAGGAAGTCGATGGCGGTGAAAATCGCTGGACAAAAGCAGTCGATGCAGAAACCATCGCCAAGGCACGCAACGGGGAGTTTGGCATTTTACTCACAGAAAATATTCACGTCCCGCTGCGCTGGTTCCCTCCGCTCAAAGGCGCGGATGTGTTATGTCTCGCCAGTGGCGGCGGGCAACAAGGTCCAGTGCTTGCGGCGGCTGGAGCGCAGGTGACCGTCTTCGATAACTCCCCAAGCCAATTGAAACAGGATCAACTTGTGGCTGAGCGAGAAGCGCTCGTCTTGCGGACGGTGGAAGGCGATGCGGCGGATCTATCCATGTTTGCAGATGAATCATTCGACCTGATCTTCAATCCTGTCTCAACGGTTTTTATGCAAGATGTGCGGGTGGTTTGGCGGGAATGTTTCCGCGTGCTGCGGCATGGCGGGGTTTTGATGACCGGTTCGATGAACCCCGTACACTATATTTTTGATCTATTCAAAATGGACGAGGGTATTCTTGAAGTTGCGTACTCCATCCCCTACTCAGATATGACCAGTCTTTCTGATGAAGATCGTGAAGAATATCTAAGCAAGGGCGCCCCACTTGAGTTTGGTCACTCGCTGACAGATCTGCTCGGCGGGCAATGCGCGGCGGGTTTTCTCATTACAGATTTCTACGAAGATGTGATGCTCGATTCACCGTTGGGGAAATATCATCCCAATTATTTTGCGACGCGCGCCGTTAAACCATAACTAACGTCAGTAATGGATAACAGAATTATGTCATGCTGAGGGGGGTTGCCCCGAAGCACACCGTACTTGCGCTCGGTGCAAGTGTCTCTACCGGGCTCATTCGAGACCCTTCGGGCGCTGAAAACCGCTTCCTCAGGGTGACTTGGTCTTTGGTTTTTCTTATCCATTATGATGTTAAGGAAGCCAGTTGAGCGTACTGGAAACATTGGGGTCGTTCAACAACTGCGTCAAGTTCGAGCCATCGACATCCATAACAAAAATACCATT
>CAZMQE010000073.1:2661-12156 GCA_964568115.1 uncultured Anaerolinea sp. | reverse complement strand
GGCGGAGCATCCCACAAGGGGACAATGTTGCTCCGCCCTTACAGTTTTAAGTGAAATTATCCTCCGCCACTTACACTACCCACAATCCCACCTTCTGTTAATTTGCGTAAATCACCCAATGCCGATTCGATCTCATCAGCTGTAACTGGGCGATCCTCATCACGGTGTTTCAACGCACCAGCTTTCGCCTTTTCAATAGCTAACTCTTTAATCGAAGCATTCGATGCCAGCGCTTCTTTCACCAACGCCGCGCCTTGAGCATATCCGATCACGGGGTTCAGGGCGGTCACGATGATCGCGTTCTTTGCCAGCCAGTCTTCCGCTTTCTCGCGGTTGACGGTCACGCCTTTCACGGCGCGTTCGGTGAATGCATTGACCGAACCGATCATTACCTGCATCATCTCAAATAAATTGTGCGCGATGATCGGCATCATGACATTCAATTCCAATTGCCCCGCCTGCGCCGCCATTGCCACGGTCGTATCGCAGCCGATCACATGGAACATCGCTTGATCAAGCATCTCCGCCAAAACGGGATTCACCTTTCCCGGCATGATCGAAGAACCCGGTTGAACGGCGGGTAATCTAATTTCGTCGAGTCCGGTTGAAGGTCCAGAAGAAAGGATGCGGAAATCGTTCGCGATGCGGATGAGAGTCAACGCCAGAGTCCGCATAGAGGCGGAGAAATCTGCTGCGTCTGCCATGGATTGCATGGACTCAAATAGATTATCAGACTCGTACAACTCCAGCCCAGTTAACTCAAATAGCTTCTGCACCATGCGCGCATGATATTCAGGATGCGCGTTCAAACCTGACCCGACGGCTGTTCCGCCGATACCAAGCCTTCGCAGCCCGTAAGCGGATCGACGAACACGCTCCTTGTCACGCTCAATCGCTTTGGCATACGCACCAAACTCTTGCCCTAGCCGAACGGGCACCGCATCCTGTAAATGTGTGCGACCCGATTTGACAACATCATCAAACTCTTTAGCTTTGGATTCGAGTGCAACTTGCAAATTGTTCAATGAAAACAATAGCTCATCCACGCGCCATAATGCACCGAGCCGAATGGAAGTTGGAATCACATCGTTCGTGGACTGCGCCATATTGACGTGATCGTTCGGATGGACATAATACTTGCCGAGTTCACCGCCCAATATTTCCGTGGCGCGATTCGCGATCACTTCATTCGCATTCATGTTGTGACTCGTCCCGGCACCTGCTTGAAAAGGGTCAACGACGAATTGATCGTTGAGTTTGCCGTCCATGATTTCTGCAGCGGCTTGCGCAATAGCGTCAGAAATTTGTTTTGCGGTGAGGTGTTTTCCATCTATATTGTGGTCGTTGAACAGACCCAAGTCAAAGTTTACAAACGCCGCGGCGCGTTTGACTGCCGCGATGGACCAGATGAACGCGCGCCAGGGACGAAGTCCGCTGATAGGGAAGTTGTCTACGGCACGTTGGGTCTGCACACCATAATAAGCCAAAGCCGGGACTTTTAATTCCCCCAAAGAATCTTTTTCCGTGCGGAAATCGTTTAGTGTCATGGTATCTCCGTTAACAATAAAATCAACATTGGAACGATGGGTACAACTTATTTCATTGTACACCTTTCCATAGGTTCAATGATTTTTATTACAATTGTCTGTGAAGTTTATGCTTCATGGATTTAGTAAATCCAAATGAATTGGAGTATCATAAAGACAAATCTGGAGGCACCCATGCAGAAAGATATCACCAACGAAACCCTTGAACTGATTCGCCGCACATCGTCCAGCCTGCCAAAGGATGTGGAAGATAGACTGCGGGCATCGATCGAAAAAGAAGAACCCGGCTCGGCGGCGCGCGGGGCACTGGAGACGATCATGAAGAACATCGAACTCTCGCGCGCCAATGCGACGCCGATCTGCCAGGATACTGGCACGCCGATATTCTATGTCCACTACCCGGAAGGCTGGAGCACAAGAAAGCTCAAAGAGCAGATCCGCTCTGCGATGGTGGAAGCAACCAAAAAGTCCTATATGCGACCGAACGCCGTGGATGCGATCTATGACAAGAACTCAGGCAACAACCTTGGTGGCGAAGATTTCCCGACCATCCATTTTGAAGAAGTAGATGCTGACCAGCCGTTGACCGTGGAACTCATGCTCAAAGGCGGCGGCTGCGAGAATGTAGGACGTCAATATTCCCTGCCGGATAACAGCGTGGGAGCCGGACGTGACTTGGCGGGTGTCCGTAAGGTGGTTTTGGATGCGGTACAAAAGGCACAGGGCTATGGATGTGCGCCTGGCATTTTAGGCGTCTCTGTTGGCGGTGATCGTGGTTCTTCCTATGCCAAATCTAAAGAAGTGTTGTTCAGCAAGATGGGCACACGCAACGCCGACCCCGAGATCGCAAAACTGGAAGAACGCCTCACTGACGAAGCCAATCAAATGGGCATCGGTCCCATGGGCTTTGGCGGCAAGACGACTGTGCTTGATACCAAGATCACCGGTATGCATCGTTTGCCCGCGAGTTATTTTGTCACGGTCTCGTATATGTGTTGGGCTTACCGCCGCCGCAAGATGGTTGTGACGGGCGAAGCGGTTGAATACGATTAATTTTTGTAGGGGCGAGGTCATCTCGCCCTTGGGCGGGGAGACCCCGCCCCTACAGGAGAATGAACATGCGTGAATTAACAGTCCCCATTAGTGCTGAAGATATTCGTAGTGTGCAGATTGGCGAACCGGTTCTGCTTAGCGGCATTATGATGACCGGGCGCGACGCCGTCCACAAGTGGATGAGCGAAACGTTCATCAAAAAGACCCGTCAGCCGCAAGGCGATGACCTGCAAGTGTATGAAGAGATCAAGAAGATTCTCGATCAAGGTGTGCTCTATCATTGCGGACCGGTTGTCAGCGGAATTGCGACCAAGGAATATAAATTTGTCGCGGCTGGTCCTACTACTTCTACGCGTGAGGAGCCGTATCAAGCGGACGTGATGAAACATTTCAACATCCGCGGCGTGATCGGCAAAGGCGGCATGGGACCGAAAACACTCAAAGGTTGCATGGAGACACCGGGCGTGTATTTCCATGCCATTGGTGGGGCGGCGTCCTATTTGGCGCAAACCGTGCAAAAAGTTTTGGGTGTTTATAAGCTCGAAGAATTTGGCGTCCCTGAAGCGATGTGGGTGGTGGAAGTGAAGAACTTCCCCGTCGTTGTCACCATGGATTCTCATGGGCAATCCAAACACTCCACTTTGGACGAAAGTTCCAAGCAAGTGCTGGACGAACTTTTGGCTAAGCCATATTAAACCCAAAGCACGTGGAATATCTAACCCATAAGCGGAGCGGATTCAGAAAATCCCGCTCCGCTTTTGTTCTGCTACAATAGGGGACTATATACAGGAAAAAAACTTGGATCAACTGCTTCAACTCTTTTGGATGTTTCTCAAAGTCAATTTATTGAGCACGTCAGGCGCGGCTTCAACTGGATTGCTCTATAAAGAAACTGTTGGGCTGGGACGTTTTTTAACCGAGGCTCAATTTGTTCAGGCTGTGGGTCTTTCCACGTTATTGCCGGGTAGTGACGCCTTACAGCTTGCAATGTTCGTTGGTTTTACAGTAGGCGGAATCCCAGGCGGATTGGTATCCCTTTTTGCTGCCATTCTCCCACCAACGCTTATTATGTTTGGGCTCGTATCCATATTGCATCGTATTCAGCGGCAGGCGTGGGTAAGTCGCTTTGTGGAAGGGCTGACACCTGCAGTGGCGGTCTTGATCCTCACGGTTGCCTGGAAGATTTTCAAAAGTGGTTTGAATGATGGGTTGGATATTAGGTTCATTGGCTTGGGGATAGTCAGCCTGATCGCTTATTTGTTTGAATTACCTGCTCCATTGGTTGTGCTGGTGTGTGGGTTGCTTGGGACTTTTCTTTTTAGATGAAACAACCGATCCGCATCCCGTTTACAGCCTGGCTGCGCTTATTTTGGATTTTCCTCAAGGTAAATCTGCTGACCACGGCGGGTCCCACTTCGGTGGGGCTTTTATATAAAGAAACGGTTGGAACGATCCTCACCGAAGCTCAGTTTGTAGAGGCGGTAGGTTTCTCTAATCTAGTACCGGGCAGCGAAGCACTCAAGCTCGCCATGTTCATTGGATACGCATCTGGAGGCATCGCTGGAATGTTCGCAGCATTGCTGGGTGCCATCATCCCGCCCACTGCGATCATGTTGACAGTGGCGTCGATCCTGATCCGTTTTCAGGCACAGGATTGGATGAAGCATTTGATCAAAGGGATCACCCCGGCTGTGGGTGTTCTCATGGCGTTGATCGCGTGGCAGTTGTTCCGTGCCAGTAACCCCAAATCTACTAACTGGCGTGCCATTTTACTAGCCGTGTTAAGTTTCCTGGCTTTGTATTTTGGTATTGCACCGCAATATGTTTTGATCGGTGCGGGCATTCTGGGAGTGATCCTATACAGGTAGGTGTTTGTGAAAACTGAGTTATTAATAACAACCAATGGATATACGGCAACCTGGAACGCCATCGAATATGGCGCGTGGTTCGCAGAATCACTACAGACAAAGATCACGCTTCTGGGCGTGACCGAGAAGCTGAATCCTGCGGCGTTGGATGATCATCACCCTTTGGAGGCTGTGTTCGAACGGGCTGTCAGTTTGTTTAAGGAAAAGGGTTTGGCATACAGCCTTGAGGTGCAGGAAGGTGACGCGGAACAGGTCATCTCGAAGAGGGCAAATAGCGGTGACTTTGTCACGGTGATGAGTCCGCTTGGGCGTCCGCAGTTCCGCCGCTGGTTGACGGGGCGCTCGGTTCGGCATTTTATAGAAACGATCTCAGGTCCGATCCTGTATGTTCCTCAAGTGCGCCTGCCTCTACATAAATTATTGATCTGTGTGGGTGGTTTGGGTTTCGAAGTGGATGCAGAACATCTGGCATTAAAGATTGCGTTGAAGACTCAGGCGGAAGTGACATTGTTGCATATTATCCCGCCGATCGATCTGGATTATCCCACTTCACGGGTTGCCAATGAACATTGGCGTGATCTGATCCATACTGATACCGTGTTGGGACGCAATTTGCGCAAAGCGGTAGATACTGTGGAAGCCGCTGGTTTAACTGCGCGTGTTGAAGTGCGGCGCGGGCATATCGTCGAGGAAATTGCCTCTGCACTGAAGGTGGGGAATTATGATCTGTTGTGCATGGGTTCGCCGTATGGCGGCAATGCCTTGCGGCAGTTGTATGCCCCGAATGTGACCGCCGAAATTGCTGAAGCTGCGCATTGTCCGGTGTTGACCGCGCGCTTTACACGCGAATAATTATTTCAACCCCGGGGTATATTTATCTTCCCATTCCGTGATCGCGGCGCGGATGGCGGCTTTGATCTCGGCATCGGGGACATCGTCAACGCTCATATATTTTGTGAGACCCACATAGACCATCACACCGCCATCGGGTGACTGCGCCAAGAAAACACCGCGCTCCTGAAGGGATGTGCCAGCGATGCGTTCCTGCAAAACTGAATCGATCTGTCCCACGATACTGGTGGCGGGCGCAGAAGGGCGGTCTTCTTTTGCGATGATGGCAGGTGTTTGAGCGATAGGTTGTAAAGGCGTTTGAGGCGTAGGTGCATTTGTTGGGGTTGGTGAGACAGGCTTCGGCTGAGGGGGAGGCGGGGTTGTCATCGCAGGCGCCGGTGCGGGCTTGCCCTCCAGCCATGGGCGGATCAAGGTCAGCATTTCGATCAGGCGTTTGCGTTGGTCAGCTGATAATGCAGATGTATCCACGCGTGCGCCATCGAGATCGAGAGTCAAAAATCCGTTTTCGCTTTTGATGCGCATGAGCCCGGGGTCATCCACGTTAATGATGGTGGGTGTTGCCGGTTTTATGGGCACAGGCGGGGTGTCTTTTTTTGTCTGTGCTTCTTCGGCAATGCGCATTTTCCTGCCCTGACCGCGGCCTTCATACAAGCCATATATATAAACGGAAATTACGATGACGATCCAAACCAGTATTGACCAATTCATAACTCACCTTACCGTTTGACATTGCGGACAAAAATGAGTGCCGCGTTGACCGACAATAATTTTTTGGATCTCCGTGCCGCAAACGGGACAAGCCGTACCTTCTCGATCATACACCCGAAAATAATGTTGGAACTGACCACCGCGATATGCCCAATCAATGGATGCGCCGTTGCGCCGAATACCTTCTTTCAACACTTTGCGGATCGCCTCATGCAACGCCTCAGCCTGTTTCGCCGTCACTGAATCAGACGCAGCAACTGGATGCAGTTTGGCGATGTGCAGGGCTTCGTCTGTATAGATGTTGCCCAACCCGGCGAGGAAGGTTTGATCGAGGAGCAATGGCTTGAGTTGACGTTTCTTATGATGAAGCGCAGTATGCAACCATTGCGGCGTGAATTCCTTGCTGAAGGGCTCGGGTCCCAATTTGCTGAATACTTCATCAACGTTGGCGGTTAACCACACGCGCCCGAATTTACGGGTGTCATTAAATGCGAGTGTTTTGTTGCCTGATAATTTTAATAGCAGCCGGTCATGCTTGGCTGGGCTGATGGTACTATTTCTGACCAGCAGGTCGCCGCTCATGCGCAGGTGAACTAAAAGGCTGAATGATGAAAGATGAAGGATGAGATATTTAGCTCGGCGCGTAACATCTTTTATTTTTTGTCCTTCGATCTGCTCTTTGAATTTTTTGGGCGAAGGCGTGGCAAGCGTACGATTCCAACGCAAGTCGGCGGAAAGGATCGTTTTGCCGACGAGCGCTGGTTTTAATTGACGCGCAAAGGTTTCGACTTCAGGGAGTTCAGGCATAGGTAGCTGTTAGCTTTCAGCTTTTAGCGATTAGCTGGGCGGTTCTTGCTAAAAGCCAACCGCTAATCGCTAAAGGCTATTCGTTGAACATCTCTCCGACACTGCGACCTTCATGTGCACGGCGGATGACTTCTCCAAGCATGGGGGCAACAGATAGAACTGTCACCTTACCTTCGAGAAAACTCATCTTATCAGGCGGAATGGACACAGTATCTGTGGTGATGATATGTTTGAGGGGCATCTCTGCCAGCCTTTGCGCAGCGTTTCTTGAGAAGATCGGGTGAATAAAGGCAAGATACACATCGCGGGCGCCATTGTTCTTAACCACATTCACAGCCTGTGCGATCGAACCGCCGGTATCAACTTCATCATCCACAATGATCACATCACGATCCAGCACCTCACCGATCAGGGTCAAGGCTTCGGCGTTATTTGCAGTATTGCCAGTGCGTCGTTTTTCAATGAAGGCAATTGGTAAGTCAAGGTCGAGGGCGTAGTTGCGTCCCTTCTTGGCAAAGCCGAGATCCGTGGCAACCACAACCGGGTCTTTCATAGTGCTCAACATGTTGGCTTTAATATGATCGCTGATCATGTGTGAGGCGGTCAACACATCGCCGGGGATGGAGAAGAAACCCTGAATTTGACCGGCATGCGGATCAAACGTCATATAGCGATCGGCTCCCGCGCTTTCGAGCATATCTGCCACGAGGCGCGCGGTGATGGGCACACGCGGTTGATCTTTTTTATCGGAACGTCCATAGCACAAGTAAGGCACTACAGCCGTGATGCGCGCCGCAGAATCCAGCCGAATGGTTTGGATCATGATCAGCAATTCCATCAGGTTGTAATGGACGGGTGAGGATGTGGTTTGGATCACATACACATCCTGTCCGCGGGTGCTGCTGTTCAATTTAATGAATATATTTTCATTAGGGAACACGATCACTTCACGGGGACTTAATTTTTGTTTGAGATAATCCGCGATCTTCTGTGAGAGGTCAGGTGAACCCGAACCTCCATATAATTTGATCTCGCCATACATTTTCATATCGTGATGATGCGTTTCGTTCTGTACCATGATTTCTACTGCTCCCAATTCCCGTTTAGTAATAGTTTAATCGCTTCATATGGGGATATGTTTCTGTTTAGGACTTTTTCCACAACAGCCTCATATTCCGCTTTTTGGACTTTCTCAAAAAAACGCTTGACCAACTCTTCCTGCAGCACCGCTTCCAACTCAGACTTGAGCCTGCTTCTGTCACGAAGCGCCCAATCTCCGCTTTGACGTAAGTGGGCGATATGTTTGGCGATGGAGTCGGCGAGTTCCGGAATCCCTTTGCCGTCAGTGGAGACCGTCTTGTTGATGGGGGGAATCCAAATGTTTTCCATGTCACTCTGAGCCGCAGAAGACGGCGAAGAGTCTCGCTCGTCGTGCAAGAGATTCTTCGCTTCGCTCAGAATGACAGGCATCGTCTGCCCGTGGTGGTGAAAAATGCGCTTCGTTGGATGGGCAAGCTCGAGCGTGGAGCGCAGCGCGCGTTCCGTATTTTCCACACCGGGTCGGTCGGCTTTGTTGACGACGAGCACGTCCGCGATTTCCAGAATCCCAGCTTTGATGGCTTGAATGTCATCGCCGAGACCGGGTGCTTCAACGACAAGCGTTGTGTGCGCGAGGCGTGCAATATCCACTTCGCTTTGTCCCGCCCCGACAGTTTCAATGATGATGATATCAAAACCCGCGGCGTCAAAGACTTGCGTGAAAGATGCCGTGGTTTGTGCGAGCCCGCCAACCGAACCGCGCGAGGCCATCGAACGGATGAAGACGCCCTCGTCACCGGAAAGATCACGCATCCGTACGCGATCACCAAGCACTGCACCGCCCGTGAAGGGACTTGATGGATCAACAGCGATGATGGCGATTTTTTTATTTTGTTTACGATAGTACAGCGTGAGTTGATTGACGAGCGAAGATTTGCCCGTGCCCGGCGCGCCTGTTACACCGATGAGGTGTGCCTTGCCCGTGTGGGGGAAGAGTTCAGCCAGCGCAATACGCCCCTCAGGCGAATCGTTTTCAACCTGGGTCAATAGACGTGCTATGGCAAGGCGTTTGCCTTCAAGAACGGATTGGGTAAAGGTCATTCTGATGTTTTTTTGTGGAGTCCAGAGGTTCTACTTCTAATAGAACAGAACTCCGCAAGTAGAACTTGCGGATTCCTTTTTTAATTTAGTTGATCGCTGCGCGAATATCCTTGACGATATCTTCTGTCGAGGCGCCGGGACCGTAGATGCCGGTGATGCCCATCGCTTTGAGACGCGGCGCATCTTCATCCGGGACGATGCCCCCGATGAAAACTTTGACATCGCTCTGTCCGTTCGCTTTCAGCAATTCAAGAATGCGCGGAGCCAGCGCCATATGCGCGCCGGAGAGAATGGATAAACCCACTACATCCACATCCTCTTGCAGGGCGGCTTCCGCGATCATTTCAGGGGTTTGACGCAAGCCGGTGTAGATCACTTCCATACCAGCATCACGCAAAGCGCGCGCGACTACTTTTGCGCCACGATCATGTCCATCCAGTCCAGGTTTGGCAACCAGTACACGGATTTTTTTGTCTGTCATTGTTCCTCCGCGAATGAATTCTGCTGTCATTATACTATGG
>CAZMQE010000073.1:0-2561 GCA_964568115.1 uncultured Anaerolinea sp. | reverse complement strand
TCAATCGCAATGACAATGAAATTCCCATGACCCTTGGACGTGTGAAGGCGCTAATAAAATATGCTATACTTTGCTCATGCAATCGCGTGCAGACTGGTCACACTGGGCTGAATCATTACGCCGCTTCAAATTGGATGGACTTGCTTCATGGTTACTGGAAGCCGGAGCCCCTCTCACTTTGTTGGGCGCACAAGCGCTGGTTGTCAGTCAGCCATTTATACCTGGGGAGAATATCAAGGCGCTTGCTCTCATGCTTGAAGAAGAGGCAGAAACACAGGCATTTGTCCGTTACTTGCGTGGGGAGGAAGTTTAATGCTAGCCATTGGGCTCGTTCTTTTTACTGCGCTGTTATTATTAGCAATTACATTTTTACGCCGTAAATCTCCAGCGGTGTTGCGTCGTATCGAGGCGTTTGAACGCCTCAATCGTGTGGTTGGTCTCGCTGTTGAAAATGGTACGCGCCTGCATATTTCGCTGGGGCGTGGAAATTTATTTACAGCACGCGGTGCTTCAGCACTGGCTGGGCTAGCCATGTTACGCCGATTGGCTGAACGGACTTCCATGAGCGATCGTCCGCCGATCGTGACTTCAGGGGATGCTTCATTAAGTATTTTGTCACAGGACACATTACAGGCTGGTTATCGGGCGGCGGGTGCGGAAGATCAATACCGCGTCAGCACTGGACGTTTGACTGGTCTGACACCCTTTTCCTATGCCGCCGGGACGATTCCCGTCACGCGCGATGAAATGGTCTCTGCGAATGTGGTCATCGGTGATTTTGGTTCTGAGGCGGCATTACTGGTTGAAGCTGCAGACCGTGAAGATACGCATTTGGTTGCCGCCAGTGATAATCTTTCAGCACAGTCCATTTTATATGCTTCGGCGCAAGATCCATTGATCGGTGAGGAACTCTTTGCCTCTGGCGCCTATATGGGCGCGGGCGTTTCGCATGAAGCCAGTTTGCAGGTGCAAGATGTGTTGCGCTGGCTGGTGATCGTTGCCATTTTGGGTGGAGCACTTTTGAAGCTTGTAGGGTTTAACTTCTAATGCGCATACTTACTGCTGTAGTTGCCATGGCTTCCGGTTTTATCGTCTTGCTGGGATATTTCTTTCCACTGGATGCGCTCACTCAAGTGAGGATCATGTTGACCGATTGGGCTGTCATCATTGCGGCGATGGCTGTGTTGGTGGGTATCGCAAATTTGATCTTCGTTCAAATGGATAAGATCCGCAAGCGCGAAAAAAATAGTATCTATGGAGTGTTGCTGGTCTTATCTTTGATTGGTACGTTTGGTCTTGGTTTGGTGTTCGGACCTGAGAATCAATTGATGCGTATGGCTGTAGATGCGGTCATCGTGCCGGTGGAAGCTTCTCTGATGGCGATCCTCGCTGTGACTTTGGTCTATGCCAGCATTCGTCTGCTTCGTCGTCGCGCTGATGTGATGACGGTGATCTTCCTGTTGATCGCAATTATCTTTCTTGCTCTGATCATGCCGACGCCGTTTGGTCCGCTTTTCGGTGATGAGCTTAACGGGTTCGTTCTTCAGACTTTGGGTATGTTTTCACACGGCGGCGCACGCGGACTTTTGATCGGGATTGCCTTGGGAACCTTGCTTACGGGGATCCGTGTGTTGTTTGGTATTGATCGTCCGTATGGAGGGAATTAATGGTCGGCGGCGTCACTTGTCCCGAATGTGGAAAAGATAATCCTGACTTCCTGGATAATTGTCAGTTCTGCCAGGCGGTCTTGCGGAAAGAGTCCACGCTGAATATCGGTGAGAATCCCACCAAGAAAGTTACCGGCGACCTTGAGCCGATCCTTCCGGATTGGTTGCGTGAAGCCCGTCAGCAGGGCCGGGATTTGGCAGAGGCAGATGCCAGGAAAGAAGCGACCGAGCCCAGGGTCCAGAAAGAAGAACCGCTGGATCTTTTGGCAGGGTTAGCCTTCGAAGCCGCGTCTGATGAAGATGAAGTGCCGGATTGGCTGGCAGCCATTAATCCAGTTGAAAAGAAAACTCCCGAGCCATCCAAAGAAGAAGAACCTTCTGATTTTTTCGCACAGTTCAATGCTCCTGTGAAAGAATCGCCTCCGCCCGCCACGCCAAAAGATGAATTGACCAGTTGGATGCCTCAAGCTGGGGCACAGCCCGAAGAATCGCTTCGTTTTGATTCCGGTGCTGCACAGGACGATAATGCCTGGCTGAATAATTTGGGTGCGCCAGTATCACAAGAGCCAGCCGCATGGAACGAACCAGAAAAACCAGCCGAACCTGAAGATCTGAGCTGGCTGCATGAACTTGAATCTTCTACGAAGCAACAACCGGCTGCGCCCCAGGCGGACACTGACTGGATGGCGAATCTGGGTGCTGCCTCGGCCGCATCCACGGGTTCTCAAGATGATCTGAGTTGGTTGAATAATCTGGGTGGCACGCCTATGCCATCGTTCGATGCGCCTGCGCAGCCTGCCTCCTCGCAAGACGATCTGAGTTGGTTGAATAACTTAGGTGGCACACCTGCACCATCATTCGATACACCTGCGCCTGCACAGCCTGCTTCCTCAC
>CAZMQE010000072.1:7103-12348 GCA_964568115.1 uncultured Anaerolinea sp. | reverse complement strand
TAGAACTTTTCGAACAAGCGCGGCAGGTCGCTGGCAGGAATGCCGATACCCGTATCCTGGATCGCAAACGTCAGCGTGGTAGGCGCGGTAAGCAAATGGATCGTGACCTCGCCACCCTGCGGCGTGTACTTGAGCGCGTTCTCAACGAGATTGTAAAGCCCCTGATGCAACAAAGCCTGGTCTGCTTCGATAACATTCGGCATATCCCTGGGAAGTTGAACGCCCAGCGAAATATTCTTTTGCTTTGCCTGCAATTGCAAACCGTTCGTCACGCGTTCAAGAATATCCAACACATGGATACTCTCCACCTGCAAGCCCACGCCGAAATCAATCCGCCCAAGATCAAGCAGGTTATTAACCAGCTTCGCCATATTATCCACGCCCTGCACGATCATCTTGGCATACCCTTTTTGCTGGTCGTTCAACGCGCCCGCCATTTCGAGCATCGTGGCATAGCCGCGCATCAACGTCAACGGTGAGCGCAGGTCATGGCTCACAGTCGAAACAAAATCTGATTTCAAAGTATCGATCTCTTTGAGCTGGGTCACATCGCGCAGAATACAAACGCGGCCCACCGTCCGACCCTCCGCCAGCATGGCAGAAGCTGTCGCGAGATACGTTTTTCCATCTGGCATACGGATCTCTGCCGAACGCCTCTCACCAGAGGATGACATCATCAACTCATTCAACGCCTTGACCTGGATCGTTCTTTCCAGATCAGGACGTTCGCCACGGCGGATCGTCACGCCAAAGACATGACCCGCCGCCGGGTTCGCCAATATGAGACGATTGGACGCGTCAGTCACCAACACCGGGTCTGGTGTGGAGTTAAGAATCGCTTCAAGCTGACGGCGACTCGCTTCGACCGTTAAGAACAAGCGGATGTTTGCAACCGCCAATGCCGCCTGACTCGCGAGGGTGCTGATGAAACGAATATCTGATTCAGAGAAGACGTGTTGCTTTTTATAACCAGCCCATAACACACCCAGATAACGGTTCTCATGCCGCAATGCGACTGCGATCAAAGATTCAGGGTTGGCAAGGTTCGGGTCGAGATCCAGCCCGCGGGTCCGCGAAAGAACCGCCATGACGAGGCGTTCCTGTTGTTCGGTGAGTGCCAATATCTGCTGGTCCAGATGCATGTACGCATCCTTATCAGGTCCAGCGGCGAAACGGATATTGATCTCCACCGGGCTGGGGAGCATTTCACGCACCAGCATGATGCGCGCTGAACTCGCGCCGCTATCGGCAACGGCTTTGATCACGGGCGCCAGCGCTTCATCCAACTTCAGCGAAGAAGCCACACCCTGACTCGCCACCAACAAACGATTCAATTCATCGAGGCGGGCTTGCAGACTCACGCGCATCTGCTCGAAGGAACGCCGCATTTCACCGACTTCATCCATGCCATCCGTGTTAAGCGGACGGTCGAGCTTGCCAGTGGAAAGATGTTTCGCTTCAGCAGCCAGCCCCTGCAACGAACCAGTGACCGCGCGCAGGCTTAATCGCAAAGAAGCCAGCGCGATGACACCCAGCAAAATGATCATGAGTGAGATCGGCAGGGCAATATCGATCGCGAGTTGTTGCGCTTCCTGCGCAGGGATGGTGAGCGCGATCGCCCAGGGATGACCCGGCACCGGCTGATAAAAGACCAGTTGTCGCGTGCCGCTTGCAGATGTCTCGGTGGCAAAGACGGGTTGGTCACCGCGCGTGCCAGTATATGGGGTCATCACTTGCGCGGCTTGGGTGTGATAAATAATGTTGCCCTGTTCATCGATCAACGCGCCCGTGCCGTTCACTTCCTGCAAACTGTTGAGGTTGGTGATGAGCGAACGCATATACGGATTGGAATCCAACGCCGTGCGACCGATCAACACCCGCGTAGTGTTGGGCACGCTGGCAAGGAACGCAATGCGTGCTGATCCGTTACCATCTACGGGCGGGATGGCATACATTTGATTCGGGATGCCCTGCAAGGTCAGCGCGATGCCAAGTTCTTCTTGCGCGGTGATCTGAAAACCTGCCTCAGGCGGATAACTTGCAACCACCGCAGCAGTCTGCAGATCGTATAACGCCATTTGATTGAAATAAGGGATCGACTGCATCTGTCTGCTGAGCAAGGCAGGCAGGTCTGCATCGGCGGTTTGACTCAATAGGGGATCGTTCGCAACTTGCGAAGCCAGGTTTTGCCCCGCTTCAAAAAAGAATGGCACACTTTGCGAACCCACCTGCGCTACACTCTGTAATCTGTTTTGCAACAGGTCACGCGCGGCTTTACCGGCAATGATCCAATCGCCGAACAACAATGTGATCAGCAAAATGGAAATGATCGTGCCCGTGCCGGAAACGAAACGCGTCTCAATGCTTTTTTCAGCAGGGGAAGGTTGCAGTAGACCGATCCCACCCCAGCGCAATGGAAAAGCGATCGCAAGTACCTGCGCAACCAACCCAGCCACCAGCATTTCACCGGCAAATGCCAGGCTCGCCACACCTGCGTTGCTCAGCGCATAATCCAGGCGTTCGGAGACAGTTGCCAGGGTGGAGACGGTAAAGAACGCACCCAGCACAAATAAGACTGTGTGCACAATGGTCAATAACAATGCGCTGACCAACGGCTGGCGCAACAAACCAAACATGGGGGTACGATAACGCTGACGGTTCGCCACCGCAAACAACACACCCATCAAACCGAGTTCGAGCATCGTGAAGAGGTTGTGCGTATCCCACACCGCGCGCAACAAGCCGCTTAAGATGCCCAGCGCCGCCGCCGCAAACGGACCGAGCAAGCCGCCCGCCAGAGTCCATGGGATGGCGGAGAAAAGCATCAGCGTTGAACCCGGCGCTTTTTGAGGCAGACCAGGCACGGGCAGGGCAGAGCCGCTTGAAAATTCCAAGCCGATGAAAAAAGTTGTGATGAATGTCGAAAGAGCAAGTCCCGCAAAAATTCCCCACGCACGCGCATCCAATTTGAGTTGATAGGTACGCCAATTAAAAAGCGCAACCCCGAGCAGCCCCGCCAAACCAAGCCACACCAACCAACCCGCCAGCGGAATGGGATTTAGATATGCAAGATTGGAAAACAGGGATGCAAGAA
This sequence comes from uncultured Anaerolinea sp., assembly GCA_964568115.1. Taxonomy (GTDB): domain Bacteria; phylum Chloroflexota; class Anaerolineae; order Anaerolineales; family Villigracilaceae; genus Defluviilinea. The sequence goes on along the minus strand of CAZMQE010000072.1, from coordinate 9,254 downwards.
ACTGCATGAAGGTGATTATAGCCCGAATTTATGTCTGATTTGTATCTGGTGAGAAGGGGAATCCGAAAGTTCTACTTTCGGTGTTTGCAAGTTGGCACCTGAAGTAGAACTTCAGGATTCCAAGTTGTTTTTGTAATTCCCACGATAAGACTCAGGCAGCAGACGCGCCAACGACTCCATGATCTGATTCGTGCCATCGCGCATCATTCTCTGACGATCAGCCTGCTCCGTCAACTTGAACGGTTGCCCCACTGACAACGTGACACGCGCACGTCGCCACCATTTGCGGTGATAAACATTTTCATTCTCTGTGCCCGTCATCGCCACCGGCACAATGATCGCGCCCGTTTTCATCGCCAGAAAAGCCGCGCCTTCGGTGCCTTCTTCGAGTTTGCCTTCCACCGATTGCCGACCCTCCGGCGCAAGCGCAAGCATACGACCTTCCGTCAAAGCATCCAACGCCGCGCGGATCGCCTTGCGGTCGGGTCTGCCGCGATGCACATAGATGACACCATACGCACGGAATACCGGACCCACCAACCAGTGTTCATTCAATTCGATCTTGCCCATGCCATCGATGGTAGTGGGGATGGATGCTGCTAACAACACTGCATCCGCGTCACCGAGATGGTTGATAACAATTAATGCGGGTCCGTGTTTGGGGAAATTTTCCAAGCCTGTGACGGTGGGATTCATCGTCACGAACACCACTGCTTTTGCCAACCCTCGTGCAAACACACGGAATAACCTTCTGGCGAAAGTCAGTTTTGCCAACTTAACGAGATCGGGGCGCCACCAATCGGTGACCGGTTTAGGCTGGGAAGATGGCTGATTCTGCATAGACGCCGCGATATTCTTCCGGTAAAAGCCCAGCCAGGTGCCGCATCACCAGGTCCGCATTTTGTTGACGCGCTTCATGCCGTTCATTACCCTTGACCGTGATCTCAGGCAATGTGATCGGTTTGCCGATGCGCATTTCGAGTTGCGGGCGTTCGCCGCGTTTGGCGCGCTGCCAAAAATCTTCGGTTGTCCCCACCAAGCCCACGGGCACCACGGGCACGCCCGTTTGTTCAACCATATAAGCAATGCCCGATTTTGCACGCCGCATGGCAGGCACGTGTGAACGTCCGCCTTCGGGCGCGATCAACAAGGGAAAACCAGATTTGATAATGCGCACGATCTTCGTCAGCAAGGCGCGATCATAATCGCCGCGATGTACGGGGATCACTCCGTAGATCTTTAGAACCTGCCCCTGACCCGGCTTATCGAACACATCCGCCGCGCCGATAATCTCCAGTTGCTCGGGCCAGAACGCACCGATCAACGGCGGATCAAAGATCGAGACATGGTTCATCGCCACCACATACGGTTTGCCGTAGGGAATATTTTCCTGCCCGGTCACCTTCACCCGTCCCAATACATGAAAGATGCCTCGAAAGACCGCCTTGGTGATCGGACGGCTGATCTTAAATCGTAAAGGGACGCTATAGTCTGCGCTCATTTGCAATATGCCAGCACTTTCTCAAAGACCTGCTCGGCATTGAGTTGATCTGAATCCAGCACGATCGCATCTTCGGCGGCTTTGAGCGGCGCGACATCGCGTGTCGAGTCAATGCGGTCTCGTTCAATGACCTTGGCAAGGATCTCGTTATAGTCCGCAGTGCCGCCGCGCGCGAGGATCTCATCGTAACGGCGCTTGGCGCGTTGTTCGGCTGAAGCATCGAGATAAATTTTTAAGTCTGCTTCGGGTAACACCACGGTTCCGATATCGCGTCCCACCATGACCACTTTTCCGCGCTGACCGATACGCCGCTGCTGCTGACTCAACGCCGCGCGCACACCGCGATGCGCCGAGACGACCGACACATTCGCATCCACTTCAGGCAGACGGGTTTCCCAGGTAATATCCTGCCCCGCGATCAGGATGTCGCTCACGCGTCCATCCGCCTTTGAGGCTGGGGCGATGTCAATTTGCGTTTGCTCCGCTAAAGCCGAGACCTTCGCCTCATCACTCAAGTCCATATCGAGCTTCAATGCCAGCCAGGTGATCGCACGATACATGATGCCGGTATCAAAGAATAAATAGCCCAGCGCTCGAGCCAGGCTTAACCCCAAGGTGGATTTCCCCGATGCAGCGGGACCGTCAATGGC
>CAZMQE010000072.1:0-7003 GCA_964568115.1 uncultured Anaerolinea sp. | reverse complement strand
GAGCCAGGCTTAACCCCAAGGTGGATTTCCCCGATGCAGCGGGACCGTCAATGGCAATGATGGAGGGTGGTGTGTTGGTCATTTATTTTTCCAAGGTATTGCGTAAGGGCGGGGGCTCCCCGCCCAATGTCTTTCATTTAACAAAAAGGGCGAGAGGACCTCGCCCCTACAAAACAATTATGGCGTAGTATTCTCACGCGCATCCGGGAACAGATCGTCGCGCGCCCAAAGAATAATGGTTTCATTTTCAACCGGCAGCTGGCGGAAGACAAACCATTTGAGCCAGTCGGCACTTTGGGCGGTTGCCCATTGCGGAGTTTGCCGCCAGATGAAATCCTGTCCACGATAGGCGGAGGGGAGCGCCAGATCGTTCATCAAAGATGTGACCACGATCGGTGGCGCAACTTGCGGGTCAAGGGTGGAAACGATGGTCACAGTGTGATTGCGCAATATCCATTCGAGCGCGGGGGATGAAACGCCAAAGATCGTGATGGGTTGGGCATTGATATGTCCCAGGCTGAATTCCGAAATTTCGTCCACGCTGGTATTAAATAGGTCAGCCTGCAAGGGTCGCGAATCGGGCAGCCATAATTCAACACCGCCGGGACTTCTGAGTCCGCTGGCGCCCCAGGCGGAGGCAAGACCATAGACGCCGAAGAAGATCACGAGGGACCAAACCGTTCCCAAGCGTGCCGTCCGCGCGGACCAGCCGAACGCCACGAGTCCGATACTCATTAGCATGATCGTCAATGAGCCGAATAAAACAAAGTAACGCGGATTGTTCACAATCCCAAAGACCGGCACTGTCGTGGGAACCTGGTTTGGGTTCAAGGCGATGTTCGATACATTGAACCAGATATACGCCGAGAGAATCGTGAGCGCGATGACAACCACGCCCACTTCCACGTATTCTTCGCGATACATATCGAAGGCGTGTGAAAGTTCCATCGCAGCGAGTGTGAGTAATGGAATGATCGCCCAGGCAAGTTCACCAGTCTGACGATAGAGCACGGAAAGAAGCAACGCCACCGCCAGCCATAAGCTCAAGCGCAGGATACGTTTGCCATTGGTGCGAAAACCGCGGATCAGGGAGAAAACAGCCAGTGAGATGCCCAACCCTTCATAGACGGCGAAGGTCAACAAGGTGCGCCCGGGAGTCGTTGTGGAAGCAGTTGTCCAGCCGGTGAGGTAGGCAGGGAGGGAGGCAAGCGCAGCACTGAGTCCATTAGGGGCGGTGAGGAAAAGGGTGCCAGCGAGGAGGAGCGTGGCGATGAGAGGAATAAGAAGATTTACGATTTGCGATTGACGATCTTCGATTGGCGATTCATCGGCGGTTGGTTTGGGCTGCATGCCTTTTAGAAACAACCAGGTGAGTCCCAGTATCAGCAAACCGGACCAGACCGAAGGTCCAGAAAGAAGCGCGAGTCCGAGAAAGATGCCAGCGGCAGTGAGACGTCGATTGATCCACATCCCCCAGGCGAACAAGAGGAACGTCACTGCGAGGATAGTCCCGCCGGAGAGACGTGAGAGGGCAACGAGACCCGGGTCGATGGCGAAGAGGAAGGCAAGGATCAGCGCGGGGCGCGGTTTGAGTTTTTCACGGAAGAGATACGGCACAAAGACCAACGCGCTCCCCGCCAGCGCTGGGACAATGCGTGCCATGAAGTTGGTGCTTTCGATGATGGCGAAGAAGAGACTGGTGAAAAGAATGTACGCCGATTGAGGCGCCAGTAATGGGCTTTGACCCTGCGCAAGATGCAAAGCTTGCAAAGCCAGCGTGGCTTCAGAATCAGTGAGCGGCGCGGCGCCAAGTTGCAGAAAGCGCAACGCAATGGCGATAAGGAAAGCCAGCCCGTACAGCCAGCCTTCGTTTTTTGTTCGGGAAGAATCCATAGGGTTATTTTACCTGCATTTATTTTGTAATAGACATCTTGAGAAGATCCCCTCACCACAGAGAACACAGAGAAAATGAGTTTTCTCAAAGATCTCTGTGAACTCTGTGGCTAAGCAAAGGATCACTTATACAAGGTGTCAAATATATAACGCGCTTCGACCCACGAACCTTCACGAAGGCTACGGCACTGCATAGATGGTGACAATGCCCTGTTGAAAAACAGGTTTCAAAAAGAGATTGAATTTCTCTTCGTTCACCCGATAGGTTGAACGTTCCAGGTTGCCAATATAGATATAACGAATGTCGTAGCGCTCAATGATCGCCTGCGCGGTGACCCAATCGGGGCTGGTATAGAGCGCTTCGATATCCTGCGCGCGCGTGCCTTGCAAGGCATAGTCACGCCATTGACCTTCGTGATTGCCCCAGCCTAGGACAGTCGGCAAGCCGGTGTAGATCGAGATGCGCGCATATGAGGAATACGCACCACCGACCGCTTCAGCAATCACGCCATCGGGCGCGGAACGCAGCCAGAGCATCGCCGCGGCTTCATCGGGATTCTCACGTTGTACGCGGTCAAAGTCATCGAGGGTGAATCCGGCAAAAGGTTTGAAGTTATTGGTTTTGGTGAGGAAGCCAAATACCGGATACGCCAAGCCCACGAGTATTACAACCACAACCGTAATGCTAAAGATGACATTCGCCGCGCCGCGCAATTGACGGAGCAAGACCACCGTCCCGTAGGCAGAGGCGAGACTCAATACGATCCACGCTTGATAATAGAACTTGAAGACGGTGTTAATACGATATCCAAAGTTATCGCTCAGATAAACGAAGTCTGGACCGATGATGAGGAGTGAGCCGAGGGCGATGAGGAGAAGGACGAATGATGAATTATGAATGATGAATGTAGATGGTTGATCTTCTGATTCGCTTTTTGAGTGAAAGATGAAAGATAAAGAGGGGACCAGCAATGCCAGCATCGTGAGCAAGCCGCCGATGTATGCGAGTCTGCGCGTCATACTGGCGGCAATGAACCCGCTCACGCTCAATCCTTGTGATGCCACAATGGGTTCGATCAAATCTGGTTTTAACTTCAAACCGACAAAGCCAAGCACGAACATCGCAACCAACAAAACCAGCACAATGCCTAACGCTGAAAAGATCCCGGCGCGCCAATTGGCTGAATGATCTCTGGTTAGTGAAATCAAATATGCAAATAACGAAACGAGCAGCGTGCCCCACATCACCCATAACTGCGCGCCGCGGGTGGGGAACATAAAGTTCGGCACGAGTCCGCCAGCCTGCGAATCAAAACCGATGAAGAACGGCAGATACATCAAGTAGGCAGTGATCATTACGGGCACGCCCAACAACAGGACGTCTTCGATTCTTTCCCAGCCCCAGCCTGATTCACGGACTTGAGCCAACGCGTAGCTGAAAACGATCAACGCTCCGGCAATGAGAATGTCCCAGGTATTGAGGAAAGCCAGTCCGCCCAACATGAGGGCTGCGACGAAGAATCCCGTTTTGCTGATTTTCAATTGACCGAAGTACAGGTCGATAGTTCCGCGCCAACCGCCGAGGAAAATATTCAACGCCATGGCAACTGCTAATAACACGAACGGCATCGCCAGCACATGCGGATGTAAATCGCCGAGGATGAATGAGAATGCTGGAAATTCATCAATGACATCCAGTGTCCAATTCCCTTTAAGATCGTAATCCATAATCACACGCGAGGCACGCCACCACCAATAATAACGTGTGGGCGCCCAGGTCAGAGTCTGCGCAGGTGCTTCCCTTAAATCCATAATGTCGAGCCATGTCCAAAAGTTTGGACCGTCTTTCCAAAATAATCCGCGCGCGTGCAAGACTTCGAGGAAGCCTTCGACGTTGGAGAGGATGAGGAGGAAAAGAGGCGCAAGTAAAGAATTTACGATTGGCGATTTACGATTTTCGATTTCTGGTTGACCTTCGACGTTTGACTTTTGACGCAAAGATAAAAGGTTATACAAAATCCCATACGCGCCCACTGCACTCAAAGCGAATACCAACGCGATCATCAGGTTGAATGCCATCGTCGCAGGAACGCCGGTGAACTTGGCAAGCATGGAGGTCATCACATAGCCGAAGTGATAGTACGAGATCGAGTAGCCTGAAAGCCACAGGTCGCGCGGCGGGAAGGTCGGCGAGTTCATAATGCCGTTGATCATCATCAATTCCATCGGCTTTTCGGTGCCCACGATCTCTGGGTTCGCCGAACGGACAAATGCCATAAAGGCAAAGGCGATGAAGAAGAGCAGCTCAGTGGTGAGGATGAGGCGGCGATTCTCGCCAATCCAATTTACGATTTCAGGTTTTTGATTTACGAATGCCCATACGCTTACCCCAGCAAGAATCGCCAAGCCTAGCAACAAACCGCCCACGTCATTCTGCGCGAGACCAAGCGAGGCGAATATCCAAAAGACATAGCCCCAGATCAACATGCCAAAGGCGCGTGATAAGGTATAGCCGCGGTCGCTCAACGCGGGGAAAAGTTTATACGCCAGCGGGAATGTGACCCAGCCGAGGAGGGTGATGAGAAGGTACCAGGCGAAAAAGGCAGACATAGGATTGACGATTTTTGATTTGCGATTTCAGATTGATGATTACACTTCTACGAACCCGGTAAATCGAACACGCCATCAGGTTTCGAAGTGAGCTCAACTACTCTTACCACAGCATCCAAATTGATGGGACCATATACATGCGGGAATTGATCGCCCACAGGGACGCCGGGGGGTGGCGCCCCGCCTGAGGGCGGCTCCCATTTCAAAGTCGAGGCAAGCAGCGTGGGCTCGATCTCGAGCAGAATCAGTCCGCTTTGGCCCTTGTAAAAATTATTCGCCACCGGCAGCACCTGCGCCAGCATCGAGCAGTGGATGAAACCTTCGGTCTTGAGACTCTCAGCGCGATAATCACCGCGCTTTTGGGCTTCGTCCCAGGCTGTGCGGGAGGTGATGTGAAAGATCATGTTTGCTCCTTAATACTCAAGATGTCATGCTGAGCGATAGCGACACTTGCACCTGGCGCAAGTGCAGGTGAGCATCTCTGCCACCGTCAGCGAGACCCTTCGCTCCGCTCACATCGTCCCGATGTCCTTCGGGAGGGTGACATGGTCATTACGGCATCACTTCATAAATCACGGTACGTCCATCACGATAGACCGACTTCCAATACACACCGTCATACTGCTCAAATTTGGCAATGCCTTCGGGCGTATATTCTGCGCGCTCCAATTGACCAACGATAATATATTTCACACTATATGTCTTAAGGAAGTTACGCGTGAATTCCGCGTCCACGCTGTTATAGAAGTTCCCAACCAAAGCCACACGTTCCTCCACCCAGGTGGAAGTATACGCGCGTTGTTGTCTTTGATGGAAGTTCCAGCCCACTACACCAGGCAACCCAGTGTAGATCGTAAAACGCGTACCCCAATGATATTCAATATCGTTCGCTTCCACGATCACGGGCGAGCCCTGCACATTCTCCTGCATCCAGCGGATGGCGCGGTAATCTTCACTCAGATCCAGGCGTTGACCGAATACATCGTAATTGGCATACGCCATATACGTCATGGCATCCAGCGTACGCGGCGCTTCCACGATCCAACGATCACGGATCTTGCCAGTGATTCCCGTAATCGTGAACATCGCCGCGCCTGCCACCAAAAACACCATGCCCGTTTGCCAGATGGCGCGCCAACCCGGCAGCCATTTGAAGAATGCGGGTAGCGTCCACGCGAACGCGGCGCCTGCGCTTACGGTGAGCATGAACCAGGCTTGCAGATAGAATTTAAAGATCGTGTTTTGGCGTCCAATGTCACCGCGCACAACAACGACCTCAACCAAGATCGTAATGAACAAAGCTGTGCCGATCAGGAACAACACAAAGCGTTTTGCATCTGGTAAATTCGGGTTTAATAACAACACACCTGCCCATGCCGCGATCGGCAAAGCAACCCAACCCACACTGGTGCCTTTATATTGCAAGCCCAACAACACCAGCACCAAAAAGATCAACGCACCTTCGATCAACAATTGATACGGCTTGAGTTTTCGCAGCGCCGAAAGCGGAGTTGAAGCGAGCCACTCGCGCGTTTCCCATATCATCCACGCAACCACCACGAACAACAGCAAGCCCCAATGCGTGAAGTACGATGCCAGCGGCGTGAACGGTCCCTTCCACGAGTCGAGCGCGCTGTATGCCTGGCTGTACCACATGCGATACGGCAGATACAAATATTTCGATAGCAGGTATAGAACGACCACACCGCCGAGCGTAAAAGCGATGCGCTTCATCAATGAGTCCACTTCTGCATAACGCCAAACGGAATATGCCAGCGCGATGATGCCGATCAACAAATACGTATATGAGTCAGATAGGTTGATGGGATACGCCGCACCGATGATGAGTCCACCGATCAACAAACTTAATCCGATGGACAAACGCCGTTCAGACTCAGGGCGGGCTTGAGTCTTCCATAATAAGCCCGTCATCACCACTGACAGCGCCCAACCGATGGCAAGCAAGGCAATCGGCATGACCATCATGTGCCCATGCAAGTCACTATAGATAAATGTGAACAACGGGAATTCGGTGATCTCGTTGCCACCCAAAGGCGGGACGACTCGGCTGGGGTCCCAATACCAGCTATTCGGTGCAATGGGCAGCGTAGCACCCGAGAAGATCATCTTTAAACCGGCGAGCGCCCAAGTCAAGCGTTGGGTGAAGGTGGATGTCCAACTGAATGTGCCGAGCGAGCCCAGTTGTTGAAGCTTGTTATAGATCAATTGAAGCGTGCCGAGGTTGCCGAGCAGGATCGTGAGGAAGGAGGCGGCAAGCCCTGAGATAAATTCCTGACCACCGACGGCAGACGATGGACCGCCGTCTGCGGTCGGCGGTCTGCGGTCTGCAAGAAGATTCCAGCCGATCGAAAAAGCGCCGACACCCACCATTGCGAACAGGGTCGGCAAAATAAAGTTGTAGGCAATAGATGGGACAATGCCCAGCAGTTTCACCGGCGTGGCGACCAACACAAAACCGTAATAGTAATAGTTGATGTAC
>CAZMQE010000071.1:0-12418 GCA_964568115.1 uncultured Anaerolinea sp. | reverse complement strand
GGATGATTTACATAAACAAACCCTAACTGGATAGTTCAGATTTCACGACTGCAACCCAATTTTCCAAACCACATTCTACAAACAATCCACTGGCTTTTTCCAAAGCCGGGGTTCTTTCAGCATTGCCTTTTTCCAAGTGGCGTCCCAGTTCCAGCAAGGCGCGCGCCTCTTCGTATTTCATAGGATAGGCATGTGCCTTTTCTGCGGCTGTGCGCCAGTGTTGAAGTGCCTTTTCAGGTTTATTGTGATACCACTCCAGGCTGCCTTGGTAACGGCTTAGAGCGGGTCCGCCGATCGAAAAGATGCCGATATATTTTTTCAAATTCTTGATCGCGATCTGCACATACTTTTCGATCTCAGCCAGTTGGGCTTTGGGCAGTCCATTCTTCTTTCCATCTTCTAATGCCAGGAATGCCACTTCAGCGAGATGACAGTCGATCAGGTATACGGTGAAATCCACCACGGAGGCTTTGGCAAATTTATCCAGCGCGGTTTTGACGGATGCCCACACACCTTCACGCTCGCCCTTCAACCATTTCGCCAGCCACATGGCACTGCGCACCATGTGTTCGGTGATATCACCAACCCAGGTCTTTTCTGAAAGCGCGAGACATTTCTCGGCAGCGGCGATACATTCATCGTATTTACCCTGCCAGACCAATGAGGTGCAATCCACTTGATAGGCAAAGCCAATATGAATGGGATTCTCGCGGCGCATGGCGATTTCCCATTCACGTTTATTGTATGCTTCGGCAATTTTGGGTCCACCTTCATTCAAACCGTTGACGCCGAGATACGCTGTCGCTTCGGCATTTCGGCGATGGTCACCCAATTCCTCACAAATGGCGGAAGCTTTTTCGACCATGTCTTTCACTTCCTGCCATTCACCGTTGCCGCTGGCAACTGCGCTCAGTGCAATAACGCCGTCCACGTAGGAGTTGGGGTTATCAAATTCCTTGCCCATCTCATACCAACGCGCCTTGTAGTGCTTATATTCTGAAGCAATCGGTACAAAGCCAGCCACGGCACTGGTAGTGGCATATAAAGCCCAGGCATCGGGCGTGCTCTTCATCGTCTCACCAGTGTTCAAGCCAGCGATCACGCCGAACAACATCGGCAGCGGATTCGGGTCACCGTTGAGGAATTGCACGACCACCAATTTCTCCGCCAGGATCACAAGTTCCATTCGGCGTTGTTCCTCTTTGGGGTCAAGATCCAGTTCACGATAACGGTCAGGGCGCAGGCGGTGAGTCGTCTGAATGGCAACATGCTTCAAGAGTCCGCCGACCAGCCCCAGGTCCGAGGCGGGAAGCGGGAGTCCCAAAGTCGCCATGGCTTTGACAATGTACACCTTCGCTTCGGCAAGTTTTCCCAAGCCCAGATAAGCGTCACCGATCTTTCGATATAAACGTCCAAGATAGAGTTTATCTGCCTGATGCGGATCGATCAGTTTAAGCAGATCATCAAAGAATCCCAGGGCTTCGGTGTTGGCAAAGTTGTTCAGAGATTGATTGCCCGCTTTTTCGAGATATTCCCGGGCTTTATTTACAACGCTCAGATCCGTACTGGCATCCAGCGTACCGGCGGCTTGCTGCCAGTGATATGCCAGCAGGGTGTAAAACGATTCGATATCCTCATGATGATGTTGTTCGATCCACTCAGCTACGGCACGATGCAACTGCCGCCGCTGGGCAAAGAGCATTAAGTTATAAGAAGCTTCCTGAGTAATGGCATGTTTGAAGATATACGCCAGGTCAGGGGTTTCTGATTCGACCAGCGTCAGGCTCAAGCGCGTCAAGGCATCCATATAATCGCGCATTTCGGGTTTATCGGTTTCGATCGGGTGGATCGCTTCCAGCACACGATAGGCAAAGATACGCCCAATGACACTTGCTACCTTCAGGGTCAATTGCTGGGATGGGCTCAAGCCATCGATACGGCTCGTGATCGCAGCCTGGAGGTTCTCTGGCAGAGAAACTTCTGCCAGATCGTTCAAGCCGGAAGCCAGGCGGGATTGCTGTCCTTCGATCAACAGCACGCCTGAATCGCGCAACGCATACGCCAACTCTTCAGCAAAGAACGGGTGCCCTTCCGATTTCTCGCGGATCAATTTACTCACCAACGGCGGAATGGATACCACGCCCAGACGCTGACAAACCAACGCATCCACATCATCCAGGTTCATCGTTTCCAATTTGACGAAGTGCGTATCTGATTTCTCGGCGATGTTCTTGAATTCCAACGGGATCGGCGGCTGCAATGGACGCGTGGTCAACACCAGCATCATCGGGCGCACCTTTTGATACACATCCGCAAGGAAGATCCATGAAGCCGAATCCACCCAGTGCAGATCTTCGAGCACGATCAACAATGGCGCGAGGCTGGCTTCATATTGCAGAATCCGCACGAGCAATTCACGGATGTTGCCGCCGCGCGTCTCGCCGGTGAGTGATGAAGTAAAGTCATTTTCAGGAATCGAAACGGGAAATAACACCGTCAACAAAGGCGCATAACGCAGCAGGTCAGGGTCAATTTGATTCAGCTTTGCCAGGATCGTATCCCGAATGGAATTACGGTCTTCATCTGAAAGCTGGGGTTGACGCAGGATCTCTTCAATGCCAAAGACGCGGTTGAACGTTGAACGCCAGGCATGATAGGGATTATTCTTTTCGATCGCATCGCCTGCCCCGATCAGGATCTTGATCTCGGAAGTCTCAGCCTGCCGCACCAGTTCCTCGGTCAACTGCGATTTACCGATACCTGGCTCCCCATGCAAAATGACCGTTTCCAAGGCTGAGCCGCGCTGCAATTCGAGCAAAGAATTGATCAGCACCGCTTTTTCTTCCAGACGCCCGATCAATTGGGTCTGCTGACGCACCACCGCCTGTTTGCCGTGCAAAGGATGGAAGACAGCCACCGCTTCGCTGCGACCTTTGACATGCTGCGGAGCGAGCGTTTCAAACTCAACCTGCTCTTTAGATGCTTCATAGGTAGGACGATCACATAACACCGCGATGCCTTCGCGCTCGATCACTTCCTTTTGCGAAATGCCCAACGCCATCAAACGCGCCGCCAGATTCACAGAATTACCCAGGAAGGTATACACCCGCCGCACATCGTTCCCCACCAACCCGCAGAATACACGTCCGGTGGTGATACCGATGGAACTATGCACGCCCAGTTTTTTCAATTCATCACGGATCGCCATACCCGCTTGAATGCCGCGCACCGGATCATCCTCATGTGCCAAGGGCGGCAAGCCGAACGCCGCATCGACCATGATGCCTTTATCATCCTGGCTGATCTTGTTGACACTGCCTTCATAACGATACACTGTGCGCTGGATCACACGCATCAAATTCTGAGCCATTTCCAAAGATAACGATTGCTCAGTCTCAAGGATATTAACAAAAATAATTGTGACCTTGCGCAACTCAGCCAGCCAATCAGACTGCCCAGCCACCACACGGTTGATCACCGAACCTGGGATATACGGAGTCAACGCAGCCTGTAAATTATCAGGGATGACCAGCCGTTCTTTCCCAGCCAGAAGCTGCGAGCTGTTCTTGAGCTTTGTCAGCCGTGCGGCTTTTTGTTTAGCCCCATTCATGTCAACATCAACAGCTGTTGATTCTATATCTTTATTGACCAAAGCCAACGATGAAGGGCTGAGGAGAATATCACCGGCTTTTGCCTCATTATTAGCAAAGCCCAATTCCACCAGCGGCTCGCCGATCAACACAAACTCCCAACGATTGAACACGCCGCCTACATGTACCTCGGTGATCAAGCCAGTGGCAAGCGCCATCTTCAAATACAGCGGACTGCCCTCCGCGTTATAGTTCAACATCTTTTCGCGGATCTTCAGTGAACATTCAACCGCACGCAGTGTCGCCTGGCGCTTGGCTTCTTCGGAAGCCGAATCAACCGTCCCTGAGGTGGAAGCGATGGGCCATACTACGATCAATGCGTCACCGGCAAATTTAACCACGTCCCCGCCGTATTCATCGATGACGTCGATCATTTTTCCGAAGTAATCATTGAGGATACGCGCCAACGATTCAACCCCCACCGGACCTTTTTCAGCGAGCCTTTCCGTCAACGCGGTAAAGCCCGAGATATCGGTGAACAAAACCACCGCCTGAAAACTTTCGCTCAACGGCGCATCGATGGGCGTTGGGTTTTGAAGCGAGCGCCTTTGAATTAATTTTGGAACATAACTGGCGAGCAAGTCCGTCAGAACTTGATTTGGCATTTCAGTGACTCCGGGTATCAGGGAATGGAAACGAGCGTGCGTACATTACCAACAAATGGCGTGACCGTATGTTTTTCACCAAAAGGTTTGACAACCATCGGCAAGCCATGTTTCGGACGAATAGAGTTCAGCCCCACGTAATCCACTTTGGTGCCGGGCTTCAAAACATAACTGTGGCTCTGCAACAGAATGGACATGGCGGTCTTCAACTGCATCATCGCCAGCGAGGTACCGATACAATAACGCGGACCGGCAGAAAACGGCATGAACTCATAGGCGGAATGATGGGCAGTTAACCAGCGTTCGGGTTTGAAGTGATAAGGGTCTGGGAATACTTCGGGGAGGCGGTGCGTAATGTAAGGGCTCATCACAACCCACGTGCCTTTGGGCAGCGGGTGTGAATCCAGCTCAAAGTCTCGCATGGCTAAGCGTCCCGTCCATGTGCCCGCCGGGAAGATGCGCATGGTCTCTTTAATGACGCCTTCCAGATACGGAAGTTTATCCAACTGTTCAGTTGTGGGATTATTGCCATTCAAAACTTCTTCAAGTTCAGCCAGCACACGCTTCAGCACCTCTGGGTGCTGACCCAGCAGAAAGAGCGCCCAATACAGCACCATGCCATTGGGGTTATAACCGCCGCGATACATGGTAGTGGTGTGCCCGATCAATTCACTCTCGCTCAAGCGGTCGGGGTCTTGTTCGCGCATCTGGATCATGATCGAGAGAATATCGTCGCCCGTCAGCCCTTCTTCTTTTTTGCGGGCGATCACCTTGCGGACGATGGTTTCCATCTCTTCCGCATTTTTCAATAGACGCCGGAATGGCAGACCGGGGATATTGTAAGGAAATAAAAGTGAGAAAGGATTAAGCAGCGTGTTCATCGTGCGTTCAAGCTGGCGACCGATGGCTTCGCCTTCCTTTTCAGGGTCCAACCCCAGAACGGGCGCGGTGGCGAGCCACATCGCCAACTGCTGCATTTCAGCGCGCATGTCCACTGCCCCATTCAGCTGCCAGGATTTGAGCTTGCGCTCAGTGATCTCGATACAGCCTTCGTGATACCGCGTGATGAATTTTTTGTGGAAGAAAGGCAACAACGCCGTGCGCTGATCATCATGGCGCGGACCGTTCATCAATGGCATGCCATTGGTCACGCGGCGTACGGCGCTCTCTTTCGGGAAATCCACCGGCACGAGATCCATATCATAGCTATAAAAAGAAGCCGGGTCACGCAAGATCTGGCGGTTATATTCGGGGTCAAACACAATGATCGCCGGGTACTGACTGATGTTGAGCCGGATCAAGTTCCCGTATTTTTTCCGTAGATCTTCCAGCGTATCGAGCGGGTGGGTACCAAAGCGCAGCAAAAAAGGAGTCCAGCCTAATACCGGCATGGCTGATGGACCTGGAATTTTTGCACCCACTGTTGCAGTCATCGTTGTCATACTTTCCCTCCGCCATAAGTTTTTCTGAATCTGGATATTGTATTACCGCACAAAAACCGATAAATAACTCGCAACCCAGTTGTCATACTTTCATGAGTCTCGCACAGGCAAAGATTTCTATGCCAATTCCTTGAAACCCGCTTGCAGGGCTTCAGATTTGCTCAACTTTAATTCGTGCGCCGCGCCCATGTTCTCAAAGATCGCTATGGCGCGCTCAAAGTGCTGCTTTTGTGCCTCATCTTTTTGATGGGTACCCAACTTAACTCGATTCAAGCCTTCTTCATAAGGCATGTTGAATTTCTCTGCCGCATCCAACCCCTTCTGCCAGGATTTGAGCGCGGCTTCGGGTTTGCCCGTCAGCCATTCATACCAACCCTGATAATAGGGCGTCACCGGCTGACCGATCGGGAAGACGCCCTGGAAGGCGCGAATGGGTTTCAGTGCTCTTTCGGCAAGGGCTTTATATTGTTCAGAATCAGTGACCGGCTGCGTGTGAAGCGCCTTTTCCCACAATTCAAAACACGCATCCGCCACAGCGGCAAATCCGATATTCATCGAATAGACCGTTGGAGAAATATTCGCAGACAGATCAAGCACCTTCTTCACATATTCCAACGCCGCTTCATTTTGCCCCAATCGGCAATGTGCCAGCGCGAGTTGTTCGTTCGTTTCGATGGATGAAGAAAGATTGGGTGTCTCTTTCAGGATATCAAGCGCCTCTTCAAGCATGGGGATGGCATCCGCCTCATGCCCCAGCCGAATGTTGTTTCTGGCGACCCCAAGCAGACCCCAACACTGATGCAGTGGACTCCGCCTGCGACGCGCGTCATCCAGCAAGACCTTCTGGATTTTTACAGCATATTGCAGGTCGCCCGAGATGAGCGCGCTCTCGCCCAACATCGCCGTACAATCGCCCCATTGGCGATAGTCGCCGAGCTGCTCGCAAATGGCTTTGGCTTCCTCCACCCGCTCGCGGACCTCGTCCCATTTACCCACAGTAAGCTTATAGGCGCTGGTGACCACACTCACGGTGGTCAGGTTGGAAGGTTGATTCACTGCCTCGGCAACCGCCAACCCACGGCTGACATAGGTTTCAGCCAGATTATGTAATTGCGCAAACCCAGCCAGCACGCCCATATTCGAATACGCGGATGCCAGCTCAGCTGAAGTTCCGGCTTTTTCGGCTTCGTTCAAGAAGCGCAGAACGGTATACATGATCGGGAGTGTTTCGTTCGAGTAAAAATAAATGCGCGACATCAACTCGTACAGCCGGGAGACCTCGAGCGCAATTTCTCTTTCATCGCCCTGCGCCGATCCAATATAACGAGCCGGGAAATACCGGTGCAGTACCTGACGAATGATCTGCGGGAATAACCCCAGCCCGAATTGAGCACTCTTTGTCGGAATCGGGTTTCCCAACAGAATCAACGCCTCACGGACATGCTGGTTGCAATCTGGCAAAAGCCCCAAGCCATAATAAGCCAGCCCCAACCTGCCGTGCCAGCGCGCCTGGCGCAGTTGCTGACGGCGTAACAACTCCCGTCCTTCGGGCTTGGGCAGCTTGGCATCCCACTCCAGCGCAGCCAGAAAGAACTGGATCGTCTCTTTATTGGAGTAGTTCTGCATCGCCTGCTCACCGGCTTTTTCAAGATATTCCACAGCCTTGCGGATGGCAAGCTCATTGCGCGCGGCATCATGCGCCTCAGCGGCTTGCGTCCAGTGATGAGCCAGCAATGGATAATAGGATTCGAGATTCCGCTCGTTGCTCGACTCGATCCATTCTGCCACGGCTTGATGCAACTGCCGACGCTGTGAATACAACATCAAGTTATACGCCACTTCCTGGGTCACAGCATGCTTGAAGATATAAGCCAGGTCCGGCGCTTCCGATTCAACCAGCGTGAGACTTAACCGTGTCAACGTCTCCATGTAATCAGGGAGCGCCTGGCGATCAGCTTCGATGGGATGCACCGCTTCCAATACGCGGAAGGAGAAGATGCGCCCGATCACACTTGCCACCTTCAACGTCAACTGCTGTGAAGGGTCGAGCCCATCAATACGGTTGGTAATGGCGGCTTGCAGGGTATCGGGTAGAGTCAAATCTTCAAAATTCATAAAGCGCGGGTGGACCTTGCAGATCTGATCTTCAATGATCAAAATCCCAGACTCGCGCAAAGCATACGCCAGCTCTTCAGCAAAGAAGGGATGTCCTTCCGATTTTTCGCGGATCAACCTGCCGATCATTGCCGGAACGGATTTGACGCCCAAGCGTTGACAGACCAATGCCTCGACATCATCGAGCATCATCGCTTCTAGTTTGACGAGCCGCGCTTCAGGCGTATCCAACAATTGTTTGAACTGCACCGGCACCGGGTCCGAAAGCGGACGTGTGTTCAACGCCAACAGAATGGGTCGCACCTTCTGCTGCACATCCACCAACAACGCCCACGAGGCTGAGTCGAACCAGTGCAGGTCTTCCATCACGATCAACAACGGCGCCTGACTGGCTTCATAAGATAAGACCCGCGCCAACAACTCACGGATGTTTCCGCCACGGATCTCGCCGGTCATGGCAGATGTCAATTCGTTATCGGGAATTTGAAGCGGCAGGATCACATCCACCAACGGCACATAACGCGCCAAGTCAGGATCGATCAGGTTGAGTTTTTCCACGATCTGCTTTTCGATCGCCGCCCGCGCTTCATCCACTGAATCGATCTTGGAAAGCAAGTCCTCGATCTGGAAGATCGTATTGAAGATCGGGCGCCATGCATGATAGGAACTCGAGCGTTCGATCGGGTCACCGCCGCCGGTAACCATCTTCACCCGCAGCGTTTCAGCCTGACGCACCAGGTCTTCGAACAAACGCGATTTCCCGATCCCGGCTTCACCCTGCAAAATGATCGTATGATGCGGAACACCGCGCGATAACTCCTGCAGCGCATTTGCGATGATGGTCTTTTCTTCCTGACGCCCGATCAATTCGGTCGTGGGACGGATAACACTTTTCTTGAGATCCAACGGATGGAAAACCTCCACCGCCTCCGTCCGACCTTTGACCTGTTGCGGCGGCAGGGCCTCAAACTCCACTGCATCTTTGGCGCTATCGTATGTGGCGCGATCGCATAGGATCGCGATCCCGAATTTTTCAATGATCGCATCTTGACGACTCGCCACGCCCATCAAACGCGCAGAGAGATTCACGGCATTGCCAATGGTCGTATATTCGCGGCGCGCGTCATTACCGATGGACCCGCAAAAGATCCTGCCAGTCGTCACGCCGATGTGGCTGTGAACCTTCAATGCTTCCAATTCTTTGCGGATCATTAGTGCGGCTTGCACGCCCCGTGCAGGGTCATCTTCGTGCGAGAACGGCGGCAGTCCCAATGCCGCGACAACGGTGATGCCTTTATCATCCACATTGATCTTGTTGATACTGCCTTCATAACGATACACCGCACGTTGAATAAGACGCGCAAGGTTTTGCGCTTCAGACAGTTCAGTGTTTTGAGTAATGCCCGGTAAATTAATAAAGAGAATGGTCACGCGGCGCAACTCTGCAATCCAACTGCTCTGACCGGCGGAGAGACGATTAATAATTGCACCCGGAATATAAGCCCGCAATGAGTTTTCGGCTGAATCAGGAATGATGATCTTTTGATTCCTGGCAAAGATCGAAGACGGTTTATTTAATTCCTTTAACCGTCCGCCCTGGGCAATGGCATCCTTCAATTCGAATTCAACGGCTTCCGCAATACTGTCATTGCGGATCAGCCGCCAGGCAGAGGGTGTAAGGAGAATATCGCCAGCCTTGGCGAGATTATTCGCAATACCCAATTCAACCAACGGGTTGCCTGTGAGCATAAATTCCCAACGGTTGAAGACTCCGCCTACATGGGCAGTCGTTATACTGCCAGAACTGACAGCGAGCTTGAGGTAAAGATTTGCATCTTCCGCTTGATAGTTAGTGAGGCGCTCGCGGATCTTGAGTGCACATTCGGCGGCACGCATCGTCCACTGCCACTGATCGGCTCTCGAGACTGGACCAGCCGTCCCTGAATCAGGAACGATGTGCCAGACTGCGATCACGGCGTCACCTGCGAACTTCACCACGTCCCCGTCGTATTCGTGGATGATATCGATCAGTTGCCCGAAGTATTCATTGAGAATGCGCGCCAGCGACTCGACCCCCGTGGGTCCCTTTTCAGCGAGGCGCTCGGTGAGGCGCGTAAAACCCGAAATATCCGCAAACAGAATCGCCGCCTGCATTTCTTCTGAAACCGGCGACTCAATGGGCGAGGGGTCAGCAACCACTCGATTTTGAATCAGTTTGGGGACATAGCTGGCGAGGATTTCCGTCAGCGCGGGGTTCGACATTCAGTACTCCTAATAAATTTGGGGTGATGTAACTTGTCTATGTGAAACAATATGATACACCTACCCCCCAGCTTTGCAAAGGGATGTGCGCTTTTATACCCAGTGCGGTCACAAATCACGCTTTTTTTAGATTTGTGAGCGTGGGTATTATATAACCCCGGCGTATTGTTTTGGTATTAGGTTGGTTGAGCGAGCCCGCACTTGTAACGTGCGGGCTCGCTCAAAATTCGCATCCACTTATTTATTGGGTATCCAGACGTGGATATTGGTCATCTCGCAGCGTGTGCCAAAGTCCTTGTTGGTACCTGAAAGAACCGAGAGCCCAATTTCGCCGTCCAGATCTCGAAACGTGGAAAGGAGATATGTGCCAATGAGTTTACCGTCCACAAGCACGTACGTTTGCGTACCTTTGACGATCACGGTGAAATCCGCCTCGACCGGGTTATCTGCCGGGTTGTCAAATTTGACGCGCCCGGTGCCGCTCGATAAGCCAACCGCTCTGGAATATTCAGCGCGATGATCTGCATCGAGAAATATGATCCGGCTTCGATCAAGGAAGACCGCATAGTGATCGCCGTTATCCTGAATGGCAAAGAGAAATCCGCAGCCTGAAGGGTTTGCCTGGCGGTAGGCGTTGGACCATTTGAAATGAGCGCTGATGTAAAAATCTGCGGCTTTTTCACCCAGGGATAGCCAGTTGTACCAATTCAACTGCGCCCAATCGTAACTAAAATCTTCAAACTCCTTGACCTTGCCGTCCAGGCTTGTAATGTAGTGTGCATCCAAATACGATTGGGTTTCTGCATTGAAACCCTCCATGCGCTGGGTTGCCGCCAGGTTAGGCGTTTTCGTGGGTCTGGGCGTTGGCGAGGGTCTGGGGGTATTCGTTGGGGTCAGTGTAATGGTGGCAGTTGGGGTGGGTGTGTCGGTGGGTGCCGGCGTGGACGTTGGCTGGATCGCTGACATACTACAGGCAAGTTGAGCCAGTACCAGCATCAACAACCCAGATTTCAGGAATCCTTGTTTTAAAGTTTTCATTTTTATCTCCTTTGGTATGTTGAATTGACATTCTTAGTATGGCAGGATCCAAGCTGCCACTTCAAGTCAAATAACTGCCAAAAACCGCCAAAGCTTGGGAGCACGTCAACAGGTTGCATGGTTTTATTATTAAGGCTTTTTGAATGGTTTTCCCAACGCTATATCCACATATTATATATGGCAATGCTGTTTATGCAAAACAAAGCGCACGCTTCAGGCGCATTGTTTTGCATATAAATAAATCGCTTACAATTGTCAAGAATATTTTCGACAAGGAGAGAACCCCATGCAGCTTAGCGAAGACATTCGCAAAAAAGTGATCCTCTTTCAGCAGACCGAGATCACGGAATATCATATTTACAAAAGGCTGGCACAGCGCATCAAATCAGCAGAGAATGCAAAAATTCTGGGGCAGATCGCCGAAGATGAACTGCGGCACTACAACGGCTGGAAGGAGTACACCCAGGAAGAGGTCCAACCGCGCTGGTTTTTTGTCTGGTTTTATTATATAGTCAGCATGGCATTCGGCTTTACCTTCGGTATAAAACTCATGGAACAGGGCGAAGAAGCCGCACAGGCAAATTACGAAGCCGTCTCCAATGTCATCCCCGAAGCCGCCAAATATCAGAATGAAGAAGATCAACACGAACAACAACTCATAGAAATGCTGGATGAGGAACGTTTGCAATACGCCGGTTCGGTGGTGCTTGGGCTCAATGATGCGCTGGTGGAACTCACCGGCGCTCTCGCCGGGCTGACACTGGCTCTGCAAGATGTGAAACTGATCGCGCTTTCGGGTCTTATCACGGGCATCGCCGCTTCCATGTCCATGGCGGCGAGCGAATACTTATCGACGCGTTCAGAAAAGACGAACAAGCATCCTGTACGCGCTGCGATCTACACCGGCATTGCATACATTACCACGGTTACACTGCTGGTACTCCCCTACTTGTTGTTCAAGAATTATTATCTCGATCTGGGTATCGCGCTGACCACGGCCGTCATCATCATCGCTGTTTTCAATTACTATATCTCGGTCGCCAAAGGCGAATCATTCAAAGAACGCTTTCTTGAGATGGCAGGTCTAAGTTTGAGCGTGGCAACCTTCTCGTTCATCATCGGCTACTTCATCCGCATCTGGCTTGGGATAGAGGTGTAATCTGTGCTCTGTTCGGGGCTTCTCCTTCGGAGTGCTTCGCGAAGCCCCGAACAGAGCGGGAGAAATACATGAAAATATTAACGGTAGACATCGGCACAGGCACACAGGATATTTTTCTTTACGATTCGAATCTCGACATCGAGAACG